>DASQCU010000198.1:0-3947 GCA_035634575.1 Beijerinckia sp. | reverse complement strand
AGCAGCGGGTAAATGAGGATCGTATAGGGGATCGCGAAAAAGCCATAGGCGCCGATCGCATAGACCACCGCCGGGACCGCAATCACCGTATAGGCGGTATAAAGATCGCCGCCGATCAGGAACCACGAAATCCAGGCGCCGAAGCGGCGCCCGCCGAGACCCCATTCATGGAGATCGTTGAGATCGCCTCTTTTCCAATGCGCGGCCACAAAGCCAAGGACGCTGACAAGAAGAAAGAAACCGGCGAAGACGATGGCCGCAGGCCAGTTCAAATGGTCGATCAACGGCCTTCCCCTTTATACACCGCGTAAATGAAGAGCGAGGACAAGGGAATAAGCGTGAGAAGATACCAATAGAAGAGCGGAAAGCCGAAAAGCCGTGGCTCCATAAGATTATAGAGCGGCACCGCGACCGCGAGCGCACAAGGGATGATCAGAAGCAGATATTTCATGAGGCCCACCCCTTTTTGCCGATTCGCTCCCATGCCGGCAAAGCGCTTTATACGAGAGCGACTTGCGCTTCGCTCCCGGTTTCATCCTTTCTTGGCAATATTTTCAGCGATTGGCAATCCAGCGCCGTTGCGCGGACGCACTGCACGGATTGGGGGGACTAAAACTCAGAACGCCTTGAAGGTAATGATCGTGCGGGTGTCGATTATGCCCGAGATCCCTTGCACTTTCTCGCCGACGAAATGGCCGATATCGACATCCTTGCCGACGTAGAATTTCGCGAGAATGTCGTAACGGCCGGCAATCGAATAGATTTCCGAAGCGATTTCGGCCTGGGCCAAGGCATTGGCGACCTCATAGGTGCGGCCAAGCGCGCATTTGATTTCGACGAAAAAGGTCTGCATGGGGCTGCCTTTTCCAGATCCTATTTCGCGAGCACTTCGACATCCCGGTCAAAGGTCGAGTCGACCTTGAAGGTTGCTTGATAGGTTTTGTTGTCGTGCCGCGCAATCGCTACATATTCGCCTTCCGCGAGCACGAGCGAGGGAAAGGCGCCGATCATTTCGCGGATCACGTCGCCGCCCGGCGTCAGGATCGTGAAAGCCGTATTGGCAAGGGCTTCGCCGCCCGGATTGCTGACGAGCTTCAAGGTCATGACGGCAGCGCGATGGCGTAAAGTTGCATCGGTCAATTTGCCGGCCTGAACGCGCAAATCCGCGTTGACGACCGAATTGGTCGAATTGGCCGACCCGGTGTTTCCAGCGTCAAGGAGGGTCGAGACGACATGATAATTGCCTTCCGGCAGTCCGATGACGTCGCCGGACCTGCCATTCGCAAGGATGAGCTTGGCTTCGGAATTGCCCCGCTCCGGAACATAGATCGATATCGCCAATCTCGCCGGACTGAGCGGCGTATCGCCGAGCATGCCGACTATGCGCAGGCCGCCGGCATTGAGAACGAGCCTCTCGGTGACCGGGGTCCCGCTCAATCTCACGCGCTTGGTGACGCCGGCAAGCCCCAGGGCAGCATGGACGATATAGGTTCCATCAGGAAGGGGGAGCGAGGGGGCAGCTTCGAAGGATTCCGTGACGAGCTTATGGCTTCCGTCAGGCCCGGCATTTTCCTCGAAAACGCGCCATCTGAGACCGGCGCGGACAGGCTGGGTATCATTGGCCCCGAGGAACGCCCCAAGATAGAGGATGCCCCGGGGCGCATCGACAGGCGCCGCGCCGTGCCCGCCCGGAAGCCGTGGCGGCGGCTGAGCAGGACTTGCCTCCGGCACTGTCTGCGCGAAGGCCAGCCCGCCGGACTGAACCAGGATCAGAGCAAGGGCTAGCGCCGAACACAAAACCTGAGGCCGCAAGCTCATTCTTCGTTCTTGTGTAGGAGGCTAGAGGCGGCGGCGGTCAGATTGGCGAAGGAAAGCGGGTGGAATTCGAATTCCACCCTATGGTGGCCGGCGGGCACATTGACCCCGCGAAACAATATATTCGCGCGCAGGACCGGCTCGCTTTCGCCGTCAACGCTGGCCTCCCAGCCGGGATAGAAGAGATCGTGCAGGACGACGACACCCGCCTTGTCGGTATCGACGTCGATTGTGACCGCGCTATCGTCATATTTGACGATGGAGACCTTTGCTTCAGCGGGCGTCCCCGTCTCCCGGTTCAGGACCTCGCCATTGAGATCGTCCACGCTCGATCTATCGATGAGCACCTCTTTCGTGCGGTCAAAGTCCGGCAGGACCTGATCGTCGAGCACGGTGTCATCGTCAATCACTTTGACGCTCGTCGCAAAATAGGTGCGCGGCGCGGCACTGCCGAGCCTGTAGATATACATTGTGTCGCTTGCATAGATCGGCGTCGCACTCCCTGGACGCGGAACATGGCGCGGCAGTTTCGACAAAGGCCGGTCGAGGACGAGATATTCGAGGCCGAGAAGCGAGGCAAGGTGGCACTTATAGCCCCGGAAGGTGCCCGGATAATGCCGCAGGCTGAGGTCGGTCGCGTTTTCGCCGGGTCCAACCGCGCGTTCATAATCGTCGATGCGCAAGGGATTATAGCCGAGCGTATTTTCCAGTTTGAGCACCATTGACGCATTCTGCCATGGGCCGGTGAGGCCAAGCATTTCAACGCGGGGGTGGTCGCCCTCATGCGCTTTGGCGGCAATTTCGCGGCGCAAAACCTCAATCCCCGCTTCACTGGACGGGGTCATTTGCGCATAGACGCTGTAGTGGCCGACGGTTTCGGCGTTCAGCGGGGAGGCCGCGTTGCGCCACAAGATCTCGCCGCCCGCCAGCATGGCAATCGCTGCTGCGGCAAATGCCCGATGCTTGTGTGACTCGAACGCGAGGATAAGGACTGTGCCGCCGGCAATGAGCAGGGCGGTGAGGCCAAGTTGCCTGAGCGAACCGGCGAGATGTCCCTCCTGGAAAGAATAGGCAAGGCTTCTGTCGATCAAGATGCCGAAGCCAAGCGTGGTGACCGCCGCCAGCGCAAAGGCCAGCTGTTTCGGCAAATGGCGCAAGGGCCGGGGCCGGCCATCCTCGACAAAGCGGTGCAGAAGATAACCGGCGCCAATCGCAAGCGCGATATTCAAGACGAATGTCGCATCGGCTGGCCGGCGATAGAGCGAAACACCCGGCATCCAGTCGAAGACGCGGGCGAAGAAAGGCGTAAAGCGGCCGAGCGCATAGACGAGGGCAAGGCCGAGGATGACCGTGAAGAAGCGTGCGCGCCGCTCGAAGAGCCGCCCTGCGGCGAGACCGTGCCAGGCGATGAGCAGCATCGGCAAAGTGCCGATGAAGAGATAATTGATGGCCCGGTCCGTCCAATCGGGCTGCCAGAGGGTCTGATCGCCAGGCCCCCAATAATCATAGGGCTGATTGAGCGAGCCGAAGAAATTCGGTGCAACGAGCGTGATCAGGTTGACCGGGGCAAGCGAGCCCGTCACCGCAACCCCGAAGGGAATCGCCGGACGGTTCGAAGCCCCCAGAAATTGCATGGTGAGGAGAACCGGGACCAGAAGCGCCGTCCCGCTGATCAATCCGGCAAGTGCCAGAACCCCGGCCCGCGCGCGCAGATAAGGGAGGGGCTCCCCGGAGGCCCAGACGGCCCAAGCCACCCTCGCCATTAGCACGACGCAAAGAAGAAAGGCGACCTGATCGCGGCCAAGCGCCATCAGTGCGGTAAAGACGCCAAACAGCGCGGCGAAGCGATAGGAGCGGCGCTCCAGCGCGATTTCCAGGCACCACATGGCAGCCGGAAAGAAGGAATAGGAAATGATCATGCCGGTATGTTGCAGCCGCGAGGAGGCCGACCCGCCGAGCATGAAAATCACGGCGGCGAGTACGGCGCCCGCGGGATGCCAGTGCCGCCGCCGGAAAAGCCCCAGAACGCTTAAGGCCCCGAACGCAAGATGGGCCTCGATCACGCCGTCGAAGACCTGCATGGAGGCGTGCGGCGCGACCCATGCAAAAAGCATCATGCTCGGCGTAAAAAT
>DASQCU010000197.1:0-2013 GCA_035634575.1 Beijerinckia sp. | reverse complement strand
GACCAGGAGGCCATAGTCGGAATAGTGCGCGCCGGACGTCCAGATCTTCTGGCCATTGACGATCCAGCTGTCGCCCTTGCGCTCTGCGCGGGTGCGAAGGCCCGCCACGTCGGAGCCACCGGCCGGCTCTGAAAACAGCTGGCACCAGATCTCTTCGCCTGACGCGAGCTTTGGCAGATAGCGGCGCTTAATCTCCTCGCTGCCATAGGCCATCACGGTCGGGCCGCACATGCCTTCGCCGATCTGGAATGGCTGCGTCAGCTTGCCGTAGACGCCCTCTTCCTGCTGCCAGATCACCCACTCGATTGGCGAGGCACCGCGCCCGCCATATTCCTTTGGCCATTGCAGGCAGGCCCAGCCGGCTTGCGCCTTCTTCTTCTGCCAGGCCTTGCCGACCTCGACCATGTCGTGATGCTGCAGGCGGATACGCCCGAGCGAAGACGTTGAAAGCTCCGCTTCCAATTCCTTCGGCGCATTGGCATCGATCCAGTTTCGCGCGGTTGTGCGGAACTTGGCTTGCTGCGGTGTATCGTCGAAATTCATCGCGCGTCCTCTTCTCCGTGAGGGATGGGTTAGCAAAAGCCGTAACCGACACGTCTATCACGCCTTGTTGCGGGCCAATGGCGGGCGAAGCGTCCGCCTTTGCTTGCGCAGCTGTGGCTGACGTCGCAGCCAACCGCCCCAGGTTTCTTCATCGTTGCGCTCTTCCTTTGGTCGGGATCTGGTTGAAGGGCACGTCCTTGTCGACGCGAATGTCGCCGGGTAGACCCAGCACGCGCTCGGCAATGATGTTGCGCATGATCTCGTCGGTACCGCCCTCGACCCGCGTGCCCGGCGCGCGCAGCAGCATCGCCTGGAATTTTCCAGCCAATTCCGCCTGCTCCCCGCTCAAGACGCCGGCCGCGCCCTGCAGATCGAGCGCATACATCGCGATGTCCTGGATCATCGAACCCGCCACCAGCTTGCCGATCGAGTTTTCCGGGCCCGGCCGCTCGCCGCGCGAGAGCGCGGATATGGCGCGAAAGCTGGTATATTTGAGCCCGCTCGCCTTGACCGCCCAGTTCGCAAGCTTCGAGCGCACATTGTGGTCGTCGATCGCCGGCCCGTCGTCGAGCACCAGATTGCTGCAGAACTCAAAAATCTCCGGAAAGCCGGTGGCCACGCCTGCGCCGATCGACATGCGTTCGTTCATCAGCGTGGTCAGCGCGACATTCCAGCCATCATTGACCGCGCCGAGGCGCTGGGCGTCCTTCATCTTGACGTCGGTGAAATAGACCTCGTTGAACTCAGAATGTCCGCTTGCCTGCTTGATCGGCCTCACCTCGACGCCCGGGCTTTTCATGTCCAGGAAGAACATGGTGAGCCCCTTGTGTTTGGCTGCCGAAGGATCGGTGCGCGCAAGCAGGATGCCGTAATCGGAGTAATGGGCACCGGAGGTCCAGATCTTCTGACCGTTGACGATCCAGTTGTCACCGCGCCGTTGCGCATGTGTGCGAAGGCCGGCGACGTCGGAGCCGGCGGCCGGCTCGGAAAACAGCTGGCACCAGATTTTTTCGCCAGAGGCGAGTGGCGGCAGATATTTGCGCTTTTGCCCTTCGCTCGCATACGCCATCATGGTCGGCCCGCACATGCCGTGGCCGATGATGAACATTCCGCTCAGCTTGCCGTAGGGACCTTCTTCCTGCTGCCAGATCACGCGCTCGATCGGGGTGGCGCCGCGGCCGCCATACTCCTTTGGCCAATGCAGGCAGGCCCAGCCGCTGTCGGCCTTCTTTTTCTGCCAGGCCTTTGCGACTTCAAGGATGTTGGCGCCCTTGAGCTGGGTGCGGCCGAGCGAGGATTTTCTTAACTCGTCCTCATATTGCTTTGGCGCGTTGGCCGCGATCCAGCTCCGCGCATTTTTGCGGAAGAGTGCTTCCTTTGGGGTGTCCTCGAAGTTCATGATGCTTGTTCTTTCCGTCAGTCTTTGGCGCGCCACAGGCAAAGTCGAAAATCTCGATCCAAAACCTTAAA
>DASQCU010000196.1:0-9692 GCA_035634575.1 Beijerinckia sp. | reverse complement strand
GCCACCTGATCGTGGGGATGAATGACAGCGCTGAATTCTGCGATGGGGACGCCTTCGGCCATCCGCGCCGCATCGATGCCATAGAGATTGGCGAAACGCGGATCGGCAACGAGGCGATCTTTGCGAACGTCCCAGTCCCATGCGCCGACGAAAGCCGAAGCCGTCAAAGCGAGCTGCAGCTGTTCCTCGCTGATGCGCAAAGCCTCCTCGCTGCGCCGCGCCGCGGTGCTGTCGCGAAAAATTTCCAAAAACCCGCGCGGGACGTTATCTTCTCCCGCCAATGGCATGAGTTCGCAACTGGCCCAGAACAATGTGCCATCCTTGCGCCGCAGCCATCTTTCGCCGGTTCCCCGGCCCCGCGCCCAGGCATCGCTCAGCTCGATCGTGAAAAGACCCCGGGCCCCTTCCTCGCGCGTAAGGATACGATCGACGGTCTGACCGAGCATCTCCTCTTCACTCCAGCCAAGAATACAGGCAGCGCCCTGGTTCCAGGACGTCACCCGGCCGGAGAGATCCATCGTGATGATCCCAAAATCGATGGCGCTGTCGAGGATCTGCCGGTAATGCGCCTCACTCTCGCGCAGGTCGCCTATCGCGCTGGCGCGCTCATCGATGGCGCGATTCAGCTCGAGCTGACTCATGATCTGCCGCGCGAGAACCTCCAGGGTGAAGATCTGATCCTCGCTCAAACCATGCGGGCGTGGCGCGCGATCGATCACGCAAAGCGCGCCGAGCGGCAGGCCGTCCGGGGTCAGCAAAGGCGCTCCGGCATAAAAGCGCAGCTTGGGGCCTGTCACGACCAGAGGATTGCAATTGAAACGATAATCCTGACGCAGATCCGGTATGACCACGACACCGGGCTGTCGCAGAGCGTCGGCGCAAATCGAAACGTCAAGCGGCGTCTCGTGATTCCCGAGGCCGAACTCGTGAAGCTCGAGGCCGAACTCGGCCTTGAACCATTGCCGGTCCGCGTCGATGAAAGTGATCATCGCCATCGGCGCCTGACAGACTTTCGCGGCAAGCGCCGCAATATCGTCGAAGGCGGGCTCAGGCGGCGTATCCAGAATTTGGGTGCGCCGCAAGGCCGCAAGCCGTTTGCCCTCATTCCATGGAGGTGCGGAGTGCTGAAAATCGTCCTTCATTGCCAGGTCGAGGTCTTCCTTGCCTGCCATCGCATTTTTACCGCCGATTGCACACCAATACGATAACGCCGCCGGCGGATTTTGCGAGCGCTGCCATAAGCAATGGCAATATTGCGCGAACCATCTTATACCATCCCAAGGAATAAACGTCGGTGCCACTCTCGAATTTCCGTCAACGCTTTGAAGAAGGGGAAATTCGAGAAAGGAACGAAGAGTTGCTTTTTGCGACCCTTGGTTGGAGAATGAACCTTAATCCTCAAGGATTGAGGGTATATGACTCGAGCGTAAGCCGACCCGCGATTGATCGCGGGAGTGGCAAACCTTCCCCGGCCGCGCTATCTTAGGCTGTAAACCATTCGCATTGAGCAAGAGCCATCCATGAACCGTTATGAACGCCGGCCCCTCTCGGCGGGCGAGGCCGAAGTGGAATATCTCGATGGCGATCTACGTGTCCTCCGGCCCGGCGCCTATGTGCGTTGCGCGGTGACCGGTGTGGCGATCCCGCTCGAGGACCTGCGGTACTGGAATGTCGATCTCCAGGAACCCTACGCCAGCCCAGAAGCCAAGCTGCAAAGGATCGGGGTCAAGCTCAAGCCCTGACGTTTTCGTGGGATTCGGGGCGCGTGAGCAAGTCTGACCAAACCGCGCGAGCAAGCGCGCGTGCGGTCAACTCTCTTGGACCCTTCCTTGGACCCTTCGCTCGACCATCGCCTGCGCGATATGCGGCGCGATCGCCCGCATGATGCGGTTTGTCGCACCGCCGCGCCGTTCGACAGTCTCGGCGGCAGCGCGAGCCATGTCCCGCAGTTCCGCTGCATCATGGAGGAGCAGGGCGAGATTCTTCGCAAGAGCATCGGCATCGCCGACCATGGCTGCGCCTCCGGTCACGGCAAGCTCCTTATAAATATCGGCATAAATATCCGCAAAACGACCGGTGTCAGGCCCGTGTAAAATGGCGCAGCCAAGTTTTGCCGCGACGACTGGATTGAGCGCATTTTCACGCGGGCTCCAACCGGGCTCAAGGGCGGCGCCGCGCTTCCTTGCACTCTCGCCGGGCAGCGAATGGCCGAAGAAGATCACCTCCGCGAGCCGATAGAATAATCCCGCCTCGCCGATCGTATCGACGAGATAGACATCCGGCACATCGGTGCCTGCCCGGTCTTGCGTACGTAATTTCGCGGTGAGCCCGAACTCCGCCGCCCGCCGCGCGATCGTGGCGCCGCGTTCGACACGGGAGGGGACGATGATCGTTGCGAGGTTCGGAAAATGCTTTTTAAGCGCCCGGTGGGCCGCGATCGCCATGTCCTCGTCGCGTCGAAACGTCGTGGCTGCGATCCACACCGGACGGGCCCCGAGGCGTCCTTTGAATTCCGCCAGGACCAAAGGGCTCGCGCGCGGTGGCACGCAATCATAAAGGAGATTGCCCGCGACCTGCACCCGTCTCGCGCCAAGCGCCTTGAAACGTTCCGCATCTGCTTTCGTTCGCGCGAGGCAGAAATCAAGCTGGCCCATCAACCTGATGGCGAAGCGCGGTATTTTCCGCCAGCGCAAGAAGGAACGCGCGCCAATGCGCGCATCGATCAGGGCGAGCGGAATATTGTGCCGTGCGGTTTCCACAATCAGATTGGGCCGGATTTCGGATCCGGCGAGGAGCATAAGATCCGGCCGCCAATGATCGAGAAAAGCGCCCATGAATTGCGGCAGGTCAAGCGGCACGAATTGATGCAAGGTTCTGGCGGGCAGATGAGGCGTGCCTGAGGATGCAGAGCCCATCGGTCCCGTTGACACAAGCACTTTGAAACCTTGCGCCGCGAAATTTTCGATCAGGGGAAAAAACAACGTGGCTTCGTCAATTGTCGCGGCATGGAGCCAGACGAGCCGGCCTTGTGGCCGGGCAGCGCCCGCTTGCCCCATTCGCTCGGCAAGCCGGAGAGGATCTTCCTTTCCCCGTCTTTGCCGCCAATCCAGATAGAAAGGAGCGAGCGCGCCCAAGCTTGCCGTCGCCAGACGATAGGCGCGAAAGAGGATGGAACCCTTCACGGCGCCGCTGCGTCGCTTGAGCACTTTGCGACCCAATCCAGTTGAAAAAGCCGCATCAGCCTATCCGAGCGAGACAACGCGCCCACGGATCGCTCGAAAAGCTTCGGATATACGCGCATAAAGCTAAGCAGAAATGCGTTGGAAGCACAACGCATTTCTGTATGAACGCACCATCCTTGGCCACCAGAAGCAGGTGGCCGGGCAAAGTTTTAACCGGCGTCTGTCAAATCACGGCTTGGGCGGGATCGAGCAAGCGGTGCAAATGGGTTATAAAATAGCGCATTTCGGCATTGTCCACGGTCGCCTGCGCCTTTGCCTTCCAGGCACGCTCAGCCGAAGCGTAATCGGGGAAGATCCCAACAATATCAAGCTTGGACAAATCACGAAATTCGGTGCCGGTGAGATCTTTCAACTCACCTCCGAATACGAGGTGGAGAAGCTGTTTATCAGTGTCTGTGCTCATGCTCATCTATCCAAGGTTTTGAACCATAATATACCGCCGTTCTGAAGGAACGGACCGGCAAATCCCCCCTCCTTGAAACGAACAGGAAGCATTCTCGTCCAGCTCATTTTGTGCCAAAGCGTTTTCCATGGCGTGGAAATCGTGAAAACGCTCTGATTTTCCTGCTTCCTGCCCCTTGTCCCGCCACCGGCCCGTCAGCCTGCCTTCTCAAGTCTTGCCCGGCGGGCGGCGGCATTGGCTTCGGCATGGATCTGAGCCGGGGCCGCGGTCAAGAGGCCGTGCCGCGTATCCCGGCGGTTATAGAGAAGCGCGGCTCCATCGAGGTCCGCAAGCCGCCCACCCGCTTCATGCAGGATGAGATCGGCTGCCGCAATGTCCCAATCGTGAGAATTTTCCGAGGCAAATCCCGCGTCGAGCACACCGGAGGCAACATAGACGAGGCGCATCGCAAGCGAGGGGATCTTGGGCTGCAGATCGAAACTGAGCCCGGCGCGGCGCAAATCCTCGGCCAAGGGCGCCGGCGCGGCCACTTTCGCGCCTGCCCCAAGCGTGCTTCGTTTTGAGACGGCGATGGGTTGACCATTGAGACGCGCGCCGCCCTCCCGGACGGCCACATAGGTTTCCTGGAGCGCAGGCGCATGCACGACACCGATCAACGGGCGTTGTTCCACGACGAGGGCTATCGCAATCGCCCAGGCGCGATCGCCATTGGCAAAGCCACGGGTTCCGTCGATCGGATCGACCACGAGGACCACGTCTTTCGAGAGCCGCTCGGAGGAATCCTCGGTTTCCTCGGAAAGCCATCCCGCTTGCGGCAATAAAGCCTCCAGCCGCTCCTTCAGAAAGCGATCGACGAGATAATCCGCCTCGGTCACCGGGGAGCCGCCATCCTTGCGCGAAATCTCGGCACTCGTCCTGGCGCCAGGACGGAAAAAGCCAAGCGCCAATTCGCCCGCGGCCCGGGCGGCATCGGCAAAGGCGGCAACAAGGCCATCCGAGGGCAAAATCGAGTCCAAGGCAAATATGTCGGTTTGATGAAAATGCAGAGCTGCGAAATGGCTTATCCTCTTGCCGTGCGGGATACAAGCTTTTCGCCAACTCCCCCCGCCAGAGCGAATGGAGAAGCCGCTAAAATTTGAATCATTGCGCAAAGCAGACGACAGGCATTCGGCAAGAAAAGGGCAGGAAAACTGGCACTTTACCGTACGTTCACCAGGAACATTAGGGAAATGCACGGGGTCGAGGCGCAAGGATGAGGCCAACACAGACGCAGCCATTCGCGGACAAGACAATGCAACAGGCCAAGTTCAACCTCGATCTGACCCTCGCAATCACGGCGCGGATAGCCCCCGACATCCGGGCCGACGGCGGCCATCGCACAATTCGTCTCGACCGGCGCTGCGTGACGATTGAGCGCAATTTGCGGGGCATGAAAATGCGCCTCGCCGTCCCCGTGGACCATTATGCCGGTGTCGTGCTGACCTGCGAAGAAAGGCCGAAGGATGTCCTCTACAGGATCAGCCTCGCCCATCGAGACCCCGATCTGAGCATCCCTTTGATCGAGACCGCCGATCAGCATGACGTCTTGAATGCCTGGCGGCACTGGGCAGGTTTCTTCGCAAGGCCGACGCTCGTCGATCAGGGATTGGGCCGCCTTGAGCCAACCGGCCCCTTGCCGCGCCAAGCCGGGTTTGAAGCCGGGCTTGCGCCTGCCGAGGCCGTCCCCCCGGTACGGCGCCGCTCCGCTATCCTGTCCGCGCGCCGCCCCCGGCATTTTCTGCGCCGCAAGACTGGCCGACTCGAGCGCGTCGCAACCGTCTTTCGCGGTGAACGTGAGATCATCTGCTACGAATAGAGAGGCGGCCGGGCGCAAGAATGCCCGCCTTGTAAGTCCCTTAGAGTGAGGCGCGGACCCTGAGCCGCCAGGCCGAAACTTCGTAATGCGAACGCCTTACTCTTTCCTGTTCTGGAGGATTCCCGAGTTCGCCTAACCAAGCGCGGGCCGAGGGCGGCTTATTCTGCGCTCGTCCAAGGCTGCGGTCTTGATAAGCCCGATGATCGGGTCGCCCGGTGCTATGCCCAGTTCATCGAGCGCATGACGGCTGATCATGGCAAATAAATTGCCGCCTCCGTCAAGCGCTGTTTCGACAAGGACGAGGGCCCCTTCCCGCTCTAGCCCGACGACCCTTCCGGACAAGGCATTGCGAATACTCAAATGACCGGGCTTGCCAACCGCGAGCACGACATCGGTGGCCTTGACGATCACACGCACCTCGGTTCCCACCGGCCCGGCGGGGCCCGCGAGCCAGAGCGTGCCGGATGGATGCATGAGTTGGGTTAAGCCATAACTCGCATCCTCGCCGCTGACCCACATCGTCAAGATCGAGGAACGGTCGAAGCGCGTTTCCTCCAATTGCGCGGCCACGGTGCCGAAAACCTCGGCCGGGCCGCCAATCGCCTTCACCTTGCCCGCGTCAAGAACCACGACAAAGGCGGCGAGCCGCACGACCTCCTCGATCGAATGCGAGACATAGACGATCGGGACTTGAAAATGATCGCGGACATGTTCAATGAGCGGCAGGATTTCGAGCTTGCGCTGCATGTCGAGCGCGGCCAATGGCTCATCGAAAAGCAGCAGCTTCGGGCAGGATAGAAGCGCACGTCCGATCGCCACTCTTTGCCGCTCACCCCCGGACAGGCGCGCGGGATGGCGCGCAAGAAGACTGGCTATGCCCAAAGTCTCGATCACCGCATCGAAATCGATCGCGCGCTCCCGGCGCGGCGCGAAAAAACGGCCGAAAAGCAGATTCTGCTTCACGCTGAGATGCGGGAACAAGTGCGAATCCTGAAAGACGAGGCCAATGCGCCGGCGGTGCGGCGGCACGAACACGCCGCGCTCACGATCGACAAGCGGATTGCCATCGAGCCGGATATAGCCCCTGTCCGGCCGCAGCAAACCGGCGATCAGATTGAGGGTCAGCGATTTGCCGGACCCCGAATGACCAAATAGCGCGGTTATGCCATCCGCATTCTGGAATGCGGCCTCGAGCTTGAAACCGCCCATGGCAAGCGCGACATCGACCTCGATCATTCGAAACTCCCAAGGCGCCTTTCTGCCTGCCGCTGCACGATTTCAGACGCAATGAGCGTTGTGAGCGCGATGAAGACCGCAACCGCTGTCAGGCGCAAGGCGCCCGCATCGCCGCCGGGCACCTGGGTAAAGCTATAGATCGCGGCCGAGATCGTTTGCGTCTCGCCCGGAATATTCGAGACGAAAGTAATCGTCGCGCCAAATTCGCCAAGAGCCTTGGCGAAGGCCAGAATTGCACCGACGACAATCCCTGGAAACGCCAGAGGCAGACTGACCAGGAAAAATGTCGCGATCGGGCTCGCTCCGAGGGTTCCCGACGCCAATTCGAGGCGCTTGTCTATCGATTCGAAGGAAAGGCGCATGGCGCGCACCATCAGCGGAAAGCCCATCACGGCGCAAGCCACTGCCGCGCCCGTCCAGCGAAACGACAGAACGATGCCAATGTCAGCAAGAAAGCCGCCGAATACGCCTTTGCGTCCCAACAGAATGAGCAGGACGAACCCCGTCACCACCGGAGGCAAAACCAGCGGCAAGTGAACTATGCCGTTGAAAATCATCTTGCCAGGGAAACGCCAGCGCGCCAGCGCATAGGCTGCAAGAATACCGAAAGGCAGGCTCGCGATCGTTGCGACGACCGCGATCCTTAGGGAAAGCCAGATCGCGGTCCATTCGTCCGGTGACAAATTCAGCAATCTGTTCTCCTTTCGCTTGTCTCTTTATATTGGCGAATTTTCAGACGAAGGCAGCTCATGTCTGCCTGCTATTTCGATAGAATCGTGAAGCCCTCCCCCGTCAGGATCTTGGTGGCCGCCTGCGAGGTCAGAAAGGCCAAAAACACAGCCGCGTCGCTATTTTTCGAGGCGTCAATAAGAGCGACCGGATAAACGATCGGACTATGTGTCGATTCCGGAAATGTATCGATGACTCTGACCTTTGGCTCCGCCTTGGCGTCTGTGGCATAGACCACGCCAAACCGGGCCTCGCCACGCGCGACAAGGTTCAGGGCACTTCGGATGGAATCCGCCTGCGCGAGCTTGGGCTCGACACTCGACCAGATGCCCAGATTTTCGAAAGCCTGCTTGGCATAAATGCCGCCGGGGCATGATGCAATAGTGCAGACCGCAATCCTGCTGTCTCCTGTCGCACCGGCTAGATCGAAGCCAGGCGCGATCTTGAGGTTTGTTGCGGCATCGGCGGGTTCAATCAAAACAAGCGCATTGCCGAGAAGATTGCGGCGCGTACCCGGCTTGATCAACTTGGCCTTGTCGAGATAGTCCATCCATTGAAGATCGGCCGAAATGAAAATATCCACCGGCGCGCCCTGTTCGATCTGTTTCGCGAGCACGGCCGACGAAGCATAGGAAATGGCCGGGCTTTTGCCGGTGTCGGCTTTCCAGGCGGCGGCGATGGCGTCGAGCGCCGTTTTCATGCTCGCAGCGGCAAAGACCACCGGCCCCGCCTGCGGGGATTGGGCAAAGCCCTCTCGCGGAACAAGCGCGCCTGCCATCGCCAACGCGAGTCCAATGACGCCAAACATCCGCCGCGTAAGCTTGATCATATGAAACCCCTCGTCAAAACTTGTCGCGCCGGACATGAGCGCAAACATGCTGCTCGCCGGATATACCGCAAAAAAGCCGGGGGCTCATCTATTTTATTACAGAAACGATATAGCTTTTCGTAAACTGGACATGGATACGGGATATCATCAATCGCGTATTGTTCCCGATCCTTATAAGGAAAGCCAATGAACAAAAAATCATGGTTATATATCAAGATATATTGCGTTTGATGGCCTTATACCAAGTGCGACCCTTGGTCCCTTCTCTAATATCCGCCTTTTCATGAGCGTGGGCGGAAATTCGAGGGCACAAGGCTCATCCCTTATGACCCCGGTACTGCACCAAGGTTGCCCTTTGTGTATCATTCGATAATGACGCCTTGCGACGTCACCGCGATCCATTTGCCGCCGCGCCTTTCAATGAGGACAATCCTTCCCGCTTCCGGCAGAACCGTTCCAATTTCGGCCGCGTAAGAGCCACCTGGGCCATCTATAGACGATATTCCATCGGACCCAGCATTGAGAAAATATCCCTTAGCCCGCGCACCGCTTTTGGAGACTCTGCTGATTTCTCCATCACTTAATGCGGCATCTGCGCCAGCAGCGCCAGCGCCGCTGCCAGTGCGCTCGATCGTGCCAGTCGACTGATAGTCGATCTGCCGATCCGCGCCGTCAGAGTGTATCTGGCTCGGCGCCTTGAGCGGCCGCGCAAAGAGCATGAGATGTTCAGCACCTCCAAATATGGGGGGCACCTCATGCGTGATCATGAAGCCAGCGAAAGTGGCGGAACTGACTGCCGCCATAACGCCTGCTGCGACCAGCGCGTGGTCAAAGGTCGGCGCAAAGAGGCCAGGGCGCGGGATCCGTCTTTGTCTCGACGTAATGGGCCGCGCTGTTGTCCCGCCAAACAGCACATGTTTGGATGACCAGCCCAACCGTTTTTGAGTTATCTGCTTCGCCTTATCAACGGCCAGCGACCCCTTATCCGAAAGACTTGGACCTGTATTTCGGCGCGAAGCAGTCGAGGACGAAGGCGGGAGGGATGCAGCCATGCCAGAACCTCCAAATTTAGCTTTCTCGACAGAGCGGCGAGCCGGATACTTTAAGCGTGCCATCAAGCTATGAAATCCTGCGCATCCTGAAGCGATGCAAAGCGGCGCAGACCCAATAAAGTTTCGACTTCGACAGTTCCGTCAACGAAAAGAACATAGGCTCGATCCTTCACCCAGCCTCGCTCGGCAATCTTGCCACGCCGGCCGGCGTGTTGCATCGGGGCGGACGGCTGCGGCTCGGAACGCCACGGCGATTGGATCCCTTGCATCCGCGCGATCTCCGGATCCAATGACCTGATCACAACACCAAAGCCGTTCCGCAACACGCCAAGGATCGCAATTCCGA
>DASQCU010000195.1:0-5687 GCA_035634575.1 Beijerinckia sp. | reverse complement strand
GGCACGCTCTTCACGATGACCTTTTATGGCAGCCAGATGGTTGTTGAAAATTACAACATCATGGGCGTTGCGAAGGCGGCGCTTGAAAGCGCGGTGCGCTATGTCGCAGCCGAACTCGGGCCGAAAGGCATCCGTGTCCATGCCATCTCCCCGGGTCCGCTCGCGACGCGAGCCGCCTCAGGCATTCCGGAATTCGACGAACTTCTCGAAAAGGCACGGACAAAAGCGCCCACTCGCTGCCTCGTCGATATCGACGAGATCGGCGCAGCCACCGCCTTTCTGGCGCTCGATGCGGCCCGGGCGATTACCGGCGAGACGCTCTATATCGACGGCGGCTACCACATTATCGACTAATTCGCTACTCCGCCGCGAGGCCCCTCTGGTCGAGCGCGGCGAGCGCTAAATAAATATCCTCGACGAGATCGTCGCCATCTTCGAGCCCCACGGAGAGGCGCAGCAATCCATCGCTGATCCCCATGGCGGCGCGCACTTCGGGTTTCAAGCGTTGGTGCGTCGTCGTCGCGGGATGGGTGATAAGGCTCTTGGCATCGCCAAGATTGTTTGAGATTTTCACGATTTCCAAAGCATTGGCAAAGGCGAAAGCGGCAGGCTTTCCGCCCGCAAATTCAAAAGCGACAAGCGTGCCGCCGCCGGTCATTTGCCGCCGTACGAGCTCGGCCTGCGGATGGTCTGCGCGGCCGGGATAGATGACCCGCGCGATATGCGGATGGCCGCTCAGGGCATCGGCGATCTTCGCGGCGTTTTGCATCTGCTGGTTGACGCGCAGGCCCAGCGTTTCGAGCGATTTCAACAAAACCCAGGCATTGAAGGGGGAAAGCGCGGGGCCCGTCTGACGCAGGAAAGTCTGAAGATGGGTATCGACAAAATCCTGGCTGCTCAGAATGACGCCGCCGAGACAGCGCCCCTGGCCATCTATATGTTTGGTCGCCGAATAGACCACGCAATCGGCGCCAAGCTGCAAGGGCTTTTGCAGGATCGGCGTCGCGAAGACATTATCGACGACAAGCCTCGCTCCCTGCTCATGTGCAATCTGCGCGATAGCCGTTATATCGTAAATTTCGAGGCAAGGATTGGTCGGGCTTTCGAGGAAAAAGACTTTCGTCTCGGGCCGCAGCGCATCGCGCCAGGCGCAAAGATCCGTGCCATCGACGAGCGTCGAGGCGACGCCGAATCGCGGCAATAGCTCCTCGATAATATAAAGACAGGACCCGAACAGCGCCCGCGCCGCCACCACATGGTCGCCTGCCTTGAGCTGGCACATTAATGATGCCGTAACAGCGGCCATGCCGCTTGCTGTCGCGCGCGCAGCCTCCGCCCCTTCGAGCAGGGCCATCCGCTCCTCGAACATGGCGACCGTCGGGCTCGAGTAGCGCGAATAGACGAAACCCGGATCATCGCCCTTGAAGCGTGCTTCCGCCGCCTCCATCGTCTCGTAGACGAAGCCCTGGGTCAGAAAAAGCGCTTCCGAGGTCTCGCCGAATTGCGAGCGCAAGGTGCCCCCATGGACAAGCTGGGTCGCCGGGCGCAAGGTCCTGAGGTCGCGGCTCGGCTTCTTCTCTCGCATCCCTCACTCCTTTGTGATCAAAGTCTTGGACGATTCGCGAAAATCGCCCGATCGGCTTAAGATTGATTGAAGCTCACCGTACAAAGCCGCGCCCAAGCCATGCAATCATTTTCCGCAAACCCATATGCCGACACGGGCCTTGGTGCCTCTCTCTTTACGGTGAATGACTTTGGAACTCAATTCGGCCTGTTGCCTCGGCAGAAAATCGAGCTGATGGTCCGCCGGGGCATGATTCCGAGCCCGGAGATCGAGGAAGGCCAATTTCAGCCGGCGAGCCTCGACCTCCGGCTTGGTCCGCGTGCCTATCGCATCCGGGCGAGCTTTTTGCCCGGAAAAGAAAGATCCGTGCAAGACCAGCTCGCCACGCTGCAGAGCGAGGAGGTGAGCCTCGATGGCCATGGAGCCGTGCTCGAACGTGGCTGCGTCTATGTGATTCCCTTGCTCGAACATTTGAAATTGCCGGACAGCATTTGTGGTGTCGCCAATCCCAAGAGCTCCACCGGGCGGCTCGACATTTTCACCCGTCTGATTACCGATCACAGCGAAGTCTTCGACCGGGCCGCGCGGGGCTATGAGGGGCCGCTTTATGCCGAGGTCTCGCCGCGCAGTTTCAGTGTGCGGGTCCGCAAGGGGACAAGGCTCAATCAAATCCGCTTCCGGCGCCTGAACTCGCAACAACTGGACCGCACGGATTTCGCGATCGACGAGAAGGAATTGCGCGAGCGGCACCAGAGGGCGCGTCTTGTCGATGGCGAATTGAATCTTCGCAGCGGTATCGTCCTGCGGGTGGCGCTGAGCGCCGAGCAGCTTGGCAGCGTTATCGGCTATCGCGCCCAAAAACACGCCGATATTCTCGATGTGGACAGGATAGGCGCCTATGCAATCGAGGATTATTGGGAGCCGGTCTCCGCGCGCAAGGACAAGCGCCTGATACTCGATCCGGGCGAGTTCTACATTCTGGCCAGCCAGGAAAAACTGCATATTCCGCGCGATCTCGCGGCGGAAATGGTGCCGATCGATCCCGCAATGGGCGAATTTCGCGTGCATTATGCGGGTTTTTTCGATCCAGGCTTCGGCTGCGGCGCAAATAATCTTCCAGGCGCGCGGGCGGTGCTCGAAGTACGCAGCCGCGAGGTTCCTTTCATCCTGGAGGATGGTCAGGTGATCGGCCGCCTCGTCTATGAGAAAATGGCGGAAGCGCCGGAACTCGTCTACGGGCAGGCTGCGGGCGCGAACTATCAGGGGCAAGGCCTTAAATTATCGAAACATTTCCGGATGGACTGAGCGCCGCAAGCCTGCCGCAAGCCACCATGCGTATTGTGCAAACCTGCCATTCGATTAGTGCGGGGCCTTAACGATTGATTTATCGCTGCAACGCACAATATTGCTAAGCGAATAGCGCATTTTCAGGCGAAGTGGATGCCGGTTCGCCGTCCGAAAATGCGATAAAACAAACAGGTTTCCGATCAACGGATCGGAAAGCCTCTAGTGCATGTCTGAAACCAACATTCGAGGGAGGATCTGAAGCCGGGATGGCTTGTTGAAAAGGTCGAGATTGTGGAAACAACTTTATTGGGTGGCGAGACCATTCGCCGTTTATGGGCCTGCGACGGAGCCCTGTTTCGTGACCATCTCCTGAGGTTGGATGCGGAAAGCCGGTATGACCGGTTTGGGACATATGTTTCCGATGAGTCCCTGAAAGATTACGCGGAGGGCTGTTTCGGGCTCGACGCGATCACCTACGGTTATTTTGTCGATGGTATCATGCGCGGTGCGGGTGAACTGCGCGCGATCGGCTCGGCCTTCCTGCCAAAAGGTGCCGTCGAAGGGGCCTTCAGCGTCGCGAAGGACTGGCGCCGGCGCGGTATTGGCACGGAACTCATGGCGAGAATCCTTCGCGCCGCGCGAAACAGGCGGATCGATACGCTCTATCTGTCCTGTCTCGCGCATAATAGATCCATGGTGGGGCTCGCCAAAAAATTCGAGACGGATCTGACCTTCG
Source organism: Beijerinckia sp. (assembly GCA_035634575.1). Classification (GTDB taxonomy): domain Bacteria; phylum Pseudomonadota; class Alphaproteobacteria; order Rhizobiales; family Beijerinckiaceae; genus Beijerinckia. Next base: position 2,100 of record DASQCU010000195.1, on the reverse strand, counting down.
AGACCGATGCGGTCACCGGCAAGCTGATCGCGCGGACTCCCACGCCCTCATCCCTCTTCGAGGAATTCGTCGATGATTCGCTTGGCCTGGCCGAAGCCTTGTTTGATTTTCAGCAGCGCGTCCTCGCAGGGAGGGCAATTTCGGTATGATTTGCCCTGAATTCGGAAGGATTGAGAGCCCCTTTGAACGATCGCCGCCCACAGCGATGAGGTCGAAGGCCCATTGAAATGAAAGAGCAGCCACGCTAAGCTCTCAATGCGCGGGCGTAGTTCAATGGTAGAACGGCAGCTTCCCAAGCTGCATACGAGGGTTCGATTCCCTTCGCCCGCTCCATCCAACATATTGGAATGCCTGGGTTTTCCCATTCCGCCATTGAACTCGCGTTCCCCACGTTCCCTATCGTGTTCCCCATGGTCGTTTACGACTCGTTCTTCGGGCTTCTGTGAGCCGCCCGCAAGGCTGCAACCTTCCTGGATTTCCCGATTGCCCCGCGAATATACCGGACCGTGGTCGAGGCCTGCGAATGGCCGGCCGCTGACCGGATCTCATCGAGCTCGGCTCCCGCGTCGTCCGCTTCGGAGATACCGCCTGCGCGCGCGTCCATGTTCCAGACGGCTTGTGGAACCCCAGCGAGCTTGGCGATAACGCGCCATTCCCGCCCGTAACCCCATTCGGCATAAGGCCGCTTTGACTTCTCATCGATAATTAAGCGTCCGATCCTCTGCTCAGGCGGGATCAAATCCATAACCTGGAGAACCAAAGGACAGAGCTTCAAATCATGGGCCGCGATAGCGCCGGTCTTTGTCGTCTCCTTATAGATCCCAAGGTTCATAGATCCCAAGGTTCGGAGAAATGTCGCTCCAGGTCAGCCCGTTTGCCCAACGTCTCTTGCCGAGCACAATGCCCGAGGAAATTCGAACGCCTTCAGGGATCGGCTCCCATTCGCCTATGACGTCGCGCTGCCGAAGGGCCGTCTCGAATTGAAGCGCGGTGCCAAACGCCAGTGAGACCCTGCCTTGGTCAATCGCCGTCTGGATAAACGCCTCGACGTGATGCAGCTCCAATTTGACGCGGCGCGGGCCCGGCTGCTTGAACCGGCTTGCGTCCAGGATAGCAGCGAGCCGCTGGCATTCGGGCAGTTCGGCCGCAATCCCATAGGTGAACATCCGTTGCAGTAGGGCGATAATCCCATGGGCCTTACGAAGCCGCTCCGGTGCGCCAGGTGCCTTCGGTTTCTTGGCCTCATCATACCATCGGCGAAAATCCGCCAGCCCAAGATTGGCCAGGACACGCCTGCCGAAAGCCCGTTCGATGACCTCCAGTGTTTGGTCATAGGTGCGCCGCGTGTTCCATTTAATCTCCGCGTAGGGACTTGCGGGGTCGCGCTGATACCGCCGCACCAGGCTCACTATCGTCCCGTCAAACGCAGGGGGGTCGCGCCTATGGCCAGACGCCCATTCCAGCATTTCCGCTTGATATTTCAAACATGCCGCCGAAATCAGCGCGATATCATCAGGCGGGTAATGCACGCGAATAGTCTTCGGTTCATAGCCGGCCTTTGCAAGGTCGGATCGAGCGACCCAAACTAGGCGATACGTTCCGTCCTTGCTCAGCCTTCTTTTGAGGCCAGGGGGTTGGATAATCAGAGTGCGTCAAGGTTCTCATCTCCATCAGGTTGCGAGACCTCGACATTATTCAACCCATAGCGGCGAAACCAGAATGCCCGCACGGCGGGCCAAAAGCGGCCGCCCATAACGGGGTCAACACGCGGGAGCCCGGCTCGCTCTAAAATCTTCGCCTTCGCGTTCCATTCCTGAAGGGTTTGGCTCAGCCTTCGGGCGATCTCTGCCTCAGAGGGGAACAATCCTTGATCACGAAGAGATGTTGCGCGTGTCATTGACTTGCCCCCGAGCGTCCAGCGGGCGATGACTCTGGCATCGAAACCCCAACGTTAGCCTTCAACGGGCCCGTGGTCGTAATGCGTTTTGCGCCCTCGAAAGCGTTAACCAGGGAGGTGGCCGCCTCGAAACGAATGGTCAAGTTTATGTCCGTTGCGCCTTTAAGCTCTGCCTCAATCGGGCCTTGCGGGAATCTTGTTCA
>DASQCU010000194.1:0-4586 GCA_035634575.1 Beijerinckia sp. | reverse complement strand
CTCATGCAGAGGGTTCGTGGAACGGTGGACTACGGCCAATCGCTGAAAATCCAAGGCAATTCAGGGGTCCCTTAAGGCGCATTGCTCATGTTCGCAAGCAATGAGAGATCTGCCTTAAGTGCGACACTGCGAGTTCCTTCGGAAGAGCGTATATTAGGCGGTCTGAGACTGTCGTTGAGGCCTTTTTTCAAAGGATTTCAATATGGCGCATGAAATCGCGCAAGAAAAGGTTCCTCCCTTGGGGGAACCGGGCGGTGCTGCCGCACTTTCAGTCCCCAAAAAAGAGTCCTTCGCGGCCCTGGCCCTGGGGTCGATGGGGGTCGTCTATGGCGATATTGGCACGAGCCCGCTCTACGCCCTGCGCGAATCCCTGGTGCATACCAAGACGCTCGGCGCGACCGAGGCGGGGGTCTTGGGCACCGTCTCGCTTCTGCTCTGGGCGCTGTTCTTCACGGTCACGGCGAAATATGTCCTCTTCCTCATGCGGGCGGATAATAAAGGCGAAGGCGGGACCCTCTCGCTGATGGCGCTCGCCCAGCATGCCCTCGGCCACAGGGCGGCGGCGGTTTTCTTCCTTGGCGTCGCCGGCGCGGCTCTATTCTCGGGCGATGCGATCATCACCCCGGCGATCTCGGTTCTCTCGGCGCTCGAAGGGCTCGAACTCGTCACGCCCATATTCGAGCCCTATGTGCTGCCGCTCACCATTGCGATCCTTGTCACGGTCTTCTGGGTGCAAAGCCACGGGACGGCGCGCGTTGCCGCATTTTTCGGCCCGATCATGGTGGTGTTTTTTCTGGCGATCGGTGTTCTCGGCGCGGCCCATATTGGCGATGCGCCACGCATTCTTCTCGCCTTCGATCCGATTTACGGCCTCAAATTCCTGTTCGGCCATGGCCTTGTGGGCTTCGCGGTCCTGGGCTCGGTCTTTCTCGCGGTGACGGGAGCCGAGGCGCTTTATGCGGATATGGGCCATTTCGGCCGCAAGCCCATTCAGCTCGCCTGGACTTTTTTCGTGCTTCCCGCCCTCACCTTGAACTATCTCGGCCAAGGCGCTCTCGTCCTGTCTCAGCCGGAGGCCGTTGAAAACCCCTTCTTCCTGCTGGCGCCGTCCTGGGCGCTGCTGCCGCTCGTGATTCTCGCGACAGTCGCGACCGTCATCGCGAGCCAGGCCGTCATCACCGGCGCTTTTTCCCTCGCCCGGCAGGCGATCCAGCTCGGCCTTTTGCCGCGCATGCTGATCCAGCACACTTCGGAGACGCAGGAGGGCCAGATCTTCATCCCAAGGGTCAATCGTCTGCTGCTGATCGGCGTGCTCTGTCTCGTGCTCCTGTTCAAGAATTCGAGCTCGCTCGCCTCGGCCTATGGGATCGCGGTCACCGGAACGATGGTCGCGACCACCGCGCTCGCCTTCGTCGTCGTGTGGAAACTCTGGCGCTGGCCGGTCTGGGGCGCGGCCCTGTTCGTATCCGGCTTCCTGGCGATCGATACGGCCTTCCTCGCGGCCAATCTCATGAAAATCGTCGATGGTGGCTGGGTGCCCCTGGCGCTTGGCTGCTGCTCGATGCTGATGATGTGGACCTGGGTACGAGGCAATGCGCTGCTGGCCAAGAAGTCGCGCCGCGATTCGATGTCAATCCACGATCTCATCCGCCTGTTGGAGAAATCGCCGCCGAAACGTGTTCCGGGCACCGCGATTTTCCTGACTGCCCATCCCGAGGTCGCGCCTTCGTCTTTCCTGCACAATCTCAAGCATAATAAGGTCATGCATGAGCGGGTCATCATCATGTCGGTGCAAACCGAGGATACGCCGCGCGTCGCGCCTGCCAATCGCCACGAGATCGAGCAGCTCTCGCCCGATTTCACGCGGGTGATCCTGCATTATGGCTATATGGAAAGCCCGCGCATTCCGGCCGCGCTTGCAGCCTTGCGCAAATGCGGGCTCAAGTTCGATATCATGACGACCTCGTTCTTCCTTGGCCGGCGCACGATCAGGGCGGCGCCCAATGCCGGGATGCCGCTCTGGCAGGACAAGCTTTTCATCGCCTTGTCGAAACAGGCGGCAAATGCGACGGACTTCTTCTCGATCCCGTCCGATCGCGTCGTCGAACTCGGCGCGCAAGTCACGGTGTAATACAGGTCATAGAGAACAACCCCGGCTCTTCGCTTCGCTGCGGCCGGGGAAGCGCCCTCTTTCCCGGAGCCCTGGAGCGTAGCGGAAGGGAGTCCGGGATCCAGCGCAATAGGCTGCGCAATCCATCAGCCAGGCACTTCGGCTGGATTGCCTCGGTTCGGATGAATAGAGTTCAGCGTGGGGCGCGTTTGGCCAGAATGCGTTGCAAGGTCCGCCGGTGCATGTTGAGACGGCGCGCCGTTTCCGAAACATTGCGGCCGCAGAGTTCGTAGATTCTCTGGATGTGTTCCCAGCGCACACGGTCGGCCGACATGGGATTTTCCGGCAGTTCAGCCTTGTCGTGCCTCGTCGCCATCAAGGCGTTGCAGATTTCATCGGCATCGGCGGGCTTGGCGAGATAGTCGAAGGCGCCGAGCTTCACGGCGGTGACTGCCGTCACGATATTGCCGTAGCCGGTGAGAATAATGCCGCGCGCGTCGGGGCGCTTGGCTTTCAACTCGGAGATGACGTCTAGCCCATTGCCGTCGCCAAGCCGCATATCTATCACCGCGAAGGCTGGTGCATTGTCGGCAATCGCGGCGAGCCCTTCCGCTACGGAGCCGGCCGCAGTCACGATGAAGCCCCGCGTTTCCATCGTGCGCGTCAATCTGCTCAAAAAGGGCTTATCGTCATCGACGATAAGAAGTGTACGATCAGCCGCGAGGTCCGCGAACTCATCGTTAACAGCTTCTTCAACACCCTCGGCTTGCGCCGTCTCAAGTGCTCTGTTCATTGTCGGCACCGTTTCGTTTGCGGCTATCTTACACACTTGACGCGGGATTTGGCAAAAAAATCGAAGCCTTGCTGTGCAGGAAGGAGGTTGAGAGGAGATTTCCGGCCGAGAAACATTGTCGCGCGCCAACTGCCTTTGATTTCAACCCCTTCTCAAGCTCGCCCGCCTTCGAAGATGGCCCTTTGCCAATGAATGGTGATCGCGGCGCCCGTTTTGGGCGCTGGCTTGTTGGCGGTGGTGACAATGGCGCCGGATCGTTCGAGCAGGGTTTTCGCGATGAAAAGGCCGAGCCCGAGGCCCGCGCCTTCCTCGGTTTTGGCGCGGCGATCGGTCTTTGTCGTCACATAGGGCTCGCCAACACGGGTGATCACATCGGCCGAAAAGCCCGGTCCATCGTCCTCGATCCGGACCTTGACCGTCGCTGCGTTCCAGGTCGCGACGATCCGCACCTCGGAAGCGGCGAAATCGATGGCGTTTTCGACGAGGTTTCCAAGCCCATAGAGAAGGCCCGGATTGCGCCTGCAAGCGGGTTCGCGGCCCTTGCCGTCCTTGATGATCGTCAAAAGAACACCGAAGTCTCGTTGCGGGCCGACGACTTCCTCGAGCAGGAGGCTCAAGGTCATTTCGTCGAGAATGTCGCCGGACTCTTCGCCAAGCGATGTGAGCTTGCCCAAAATGGTCCGGCAGCGGCCGACTTCCTGGCTGAGGAGCGCAAGGTCCTCATCGACCCCCGCTGCCGGGAGCTGTTTCTCAAGGTCCTTCACGACGAGCGTTATTGTTGCGAGCGGGGTGCCAAGTTCATGCGCGGCGGCTGCCGCAAGGCCGTCGAGCTGGGTCAGGTGCTGCTCGCGTGCGAGGACGAGTTCGGTCGCGGCCAGGGCATCGGCGAGCTTGCGGGCCTCTTCCGCGACGCGCGAGACGTAAATCGCGATGAAACCCGCGCCGAGTACGATGGCTACCCATATGCCTGCGCTATAGATGAATGGCAGTTCCAATCTATCGTCCGGGAACCAGGGCAACGGATAATGGGCGAAGGTGAGTGCCGAAGCGGCGACAATCACCAGCAAGGTCAGATAGAGCGTGATGCGGCCGGAGAGCGACACGGCCGCGATCACGGTGGGGCCAAGAAAAAGCATCGCAAACGGGTTTTCTATGCCGCCGGTGAGATAGAGCAGCACCGAGAGCTGAATCACGTCATAGGCGAGCATGGCCGAGGCGGGAAGATCCTCAAGCCGGTCGGTCTGGGCAAACCGCAGCCGCAACCCGACATTGAGGCAGGCTGAAGCTGCAATGACGAGAAGGCAAAATCCCAGTGGAAGCGGGAACCCGAGGAAATAATGTGTCACCACAATTGCCGCCGACTGGCCGAAGAGCGCAAGCCAGCGCAATTTGACGAGCGTATCGACGCGAAGCCGCCGGGAATGGCGGCTGTGATCGACATCGAGCAAGGTCGGCATAAATGTTTCCTCGACTTCAAATGGGGCAGGTCATGCGTTTCGGCATGAATTTGGCTTGAATTTCCCGGCCTCTTCGGGCCGGTCGTCGCACTCTCATGCCAAGATTACATCATCCGGGCGAAACATGAGGTCTCGTTCATGAACATAGCCGAGCCGCTTTCCAAGCCCGGTTCAGATCGCGGCCCGGACCAGCCGGCGATCGTCGCGGAAGCGCTGACCAAGGCCT
>DASQCU010000193.1:0-5458 GCA_035634575.1 Beijerinckia sp. | reverse complement strand
ATCGCAATCGAGCCGCGTGAAGATCGCGCCTCGCGCATCACGCGCAACGCGGTAGCGCTCGGCGTGCCAAATCTCGAGACTGTCATCGGCAAGGCCCCGGAGGCGCTCGCAGGATTGCGGCAGCCGCAAGCCATCTTCATCGGCGGCGGCGCGAGTGACAAAGGCTGCCTCGATGCGGCCCTCGCGGCGCTTGCCCCCGGCGGCAGACTCGTCGTCAATGCCGTGACGATCGAGACACAGTCGGAACTGATCCGCCGCTACAAGACCCACGGCGGCGAGCTTATCAATATTGCAGTTTCGCGCGCGGGTCCTGTCGGCGCATTTCACGCTTGGCGTCCGGCTTTGCCGATCACGCAATGGTCGATCACCAAATCATGATCGCCATAGGCATTGGTTGCCGCAAGGGATGCGAGGCTAAGGCTCTTGTGGGGCTGATCCGCCGCGCCTTGCAATGCGCGGCATTGATGGACCATCAAGCAACCCTGTTCACGCTCATCGACAAGCAAAACGAGTTAGGGATTGCTGCCGCCGCGCGAGAGCTGCATTTTCCTCTCGTCTTCCTCTCGCGAGATATGTTGCACCAAGCTTCCAGCCGCGTTGCGACCCGCTCGCCGCGCGTGATGGAGCTGTTCGGCGTGCCTTCGATTGCCGAGGCTGCCGCGCTCGCAGGCGCGGGGCAAAATTCCATATTGCTTGTGCCACGCATGAGCGAAGCCGGCGCGACTTGCGCCATCGCGGGAACGCCAACAGCATGACCATTCACTTCATCGGCGCCGGTCCGGGCGCGCCCGATCTCATCACCTTGCGCGGCCGCGATTTGATTGCGCGCTCGCCAGTCTGTCTCTATGCGGGCTCTCTCGTGCCGCAAGCTTTGCTGCAACATTGTCCGCAAGGCGCGCACATTCTCGATACCGCGTCAATGGATCTCGATCAGATCGTCGCGGAATTTCAGAATGCGCATGAAGCGGGCCAGGATGTCGCGCGGCTTCATTCCGGCGATTTGTCGATCTGGAGCGCGCTTGGCGAACAGATCCGGCGGCTCGATGAGCTTTCGATTCCCTACACGATCACGCCGGGCGTTCCTTCCTTCGCGGCGGCTGCGGCGAGTTTAGGATGCGAATTGACTTTGCCCGAGGTCGCGCAATCGCTCGTTCTCACGCGCACGCAAGGGCGCGCCTCGTCCATGCCGGAACGGGAAACATTGGCGGCATTCGCGCAAACCGGCGCGACGCTCGCGATCCATCTGTCGATCCATGCGCTCGGCAAGGTGGTTGCGGAACTCACACCCTATTATGGCGAAGACTGTCCCATCGCCATTGTCTTCCGAGCGTCCTGGCCGGATCAACGAGTGGTGCGAGGAACCTTGTCGAACATCATAGAGGTGCTTGCGGCAACACCCATGGAACGAACGGCCCTGATTTTCGTGGGGCGGGTTCTCGCGGCAAAAGATTTTCGGACCAGCGCGCTTTACGATGCCGATTATCAGCGCCGGTTCCGGTGAGGCTTGTCATCAGCTAAAAAATGGGAGGAGGTATTTGAATTATTTTCAAACACTTACATACAATAAGAGGCGCTCATGGCGTCATTCCGTGATGTTGGGCGAGAATTTTGCGTAAGGCAGCCACAGGGTCAGGCAGAAGTCGAAGGCCCCTCCCAAACTCGCGCAGGTCTTTTTCTCTTTGGCGCGTGCGGGTGGCAACAGCCTCCGCGTATTCAGGCCATTTCTCGTCAGGAATATCTTCTGGCCGGGAGGCGTATGAGCGGAGTGTCGCGGCTGTGGCGGCGCAGCCAAGTGCATCAGCGGCTCGCGTCAACAGCTTAAGGGCAACGATGCAATTCGCGAAGCCGTAGGCACTGGCGTAGCTCCAGGAGCTTGGGGCCTTCGCGCTATTACGGGCAATCGAGCAAATGGACGCACCGCACGCCTCCGCCGATTCGAGCCTTCCTTTCTGAAGGAGCTCCATTCCTAAGACTGCCAGCTGATCGCACGCTTCTCTGGCATGGTGAAAAGGAAACCCCTCCGTCTCCCGAAAAAAGAAGGCCGGTGCGTGAAGAAACCAGCGTAAGCGGTCATCGATTGTATCGAGAAACTGCCCTGCACCTGCCGGAGGATTGTCGAGCAGACGAATATGCACCTGCGCAGCCTTAATGATGGAATCTACAACCCACTTTTCCAACAGGCCCCCCTCAAAGCTGACTTTGTCTGCTACATCCCGATAATGCAGCACAACAGCTTCGGATGCCTCGTTGAAGTCATCGAATGGGTTAATCCATGAACGACCCTCCTCAACGGGCTTCACTTGCGCGGCGATCTCCCCCAACAACGCTGGGATGTTTGCTTCGAATCCTATCGAATAGGGCGGAAAGGTTAGCATCACGCGGTGCCCGCCTTTTTCCATCGCTACCTCCAGCCCCATAAGAGCAGCGATCTTTGGGAGAACATCACTCAAAAGAGCGGCAACCTGATGATATCCCCGCATACGGATATCGTTCCGCGCTGCTAAAAGCATCATCTCGACTGACCTAAAGCAGGAAGCCGATGCGTGCCTTGTGTAAGAGGACATAGCAATGGTGAAGAGGACTTCGAGCGCTTGGGCCTCGGCCGTCCGCGTATCAGTGTCGTTCGAGATTTTGGCAAAAACCTTGCCCGCTGCCTCAATAGCGGCAAGCAACGCATCTTCCATACCGGCTGGAACAGCGGCCTTTGCACAAAGCCCGACATAAAATACAGGGCTGAAAGCAAGAGGAGCTGTGTGATACGAGTCAGAGGTGTGCACCATCGTCATCGCGTGACTGGTCATATTTCCGAGGGTCTGCAAGCATCCTTGGACGATTGCCTCGTTTGACTGCTTCACAGCGTCCTCACAAATCCGTTTAATGCTTTCGTATATTGGATTGAGCACTGTGCCGATGTCGCTTATCCCTACTGGCATCCCACCACTGAAATCCGGCAACAGGAAGATGCTGTTACGGCGCACATCGCAATATTTTTCTCCAATGTACGCCATCGTTCGCACAATAGCGGATACGGCTTGTGTGTCGCGGCGGGCCATCCCCTTGTGTGCAAACTCCTCTAGCTGCGTTGTCCATTCATTGAGTGCAGCGGACAGATTCGTCCGTGTGTGAAGGACATAGCGGGCGATTGATTCACCGCCGACGGCTCTCCGATAAATTTGGACCAGCCGCTCTACGTCATCGCTTGTCCGTTTTATGTGCCGCTCACATTCGCTGCTCACAAGCCTGAGCGCAGTCGAGGGGTTGAGCAAGTTCAACGCACGGTTATAGAAGACACGCAGCGCATCTAGCGACACGCCCAAAAAAACGAATTGCGCGGCGAGACTGTATCGGGGGCTAATCGAAAAGGTCCAGCCGGTTCCGAACAGAAGAGAAATTAAAGCACTAAACGATAGAAGAGCAAACACGCCGACGGTCGTCCGGTCGCGCGCGTAAAGCCGAAGGATGGCCGACGAAAAAACGTCAGCCGCCTTCTGAGCTGGTACGATCGAGAGAGACAGCACCAACGCGAGGGCGGTACCGATAATGCCTGCGCTCGCCAAATGAACCTCGCTTACCTTGAGGCTACCAAGCATGTTTTCTGGCAAGGTGAATATGAACGTTGCAGCAAGACAAAGTGCGGCTATGGTCGCGAGAGACGTGCCACAAATAGCGAGGGCGACGCGCCCCTTAATCAGAAGTTGGTATCTGGCCTTAAGCATGACTAGCAGCAACCAGATAATGATGCGCCTGTTTGTGGCGCGGAGTTTTCGGCGGCCGAGGCGATATCGTGCTTTCACCAAACACTGAATTCTGGAGAGTAGATAGGTATGTTTTGCCATAGGTGCATTCTGCACCTGAATTACACCACGAGAAAGATTGTGAAGATCAATGGAATGCTTTTGTCACCAAAACTTAAAAGTCAGCTTCTCCAATATCAGCCGCTAATCAACCCTCGAAAACGGCGTCCTCGCGAGCAGGCTCCCATCGCGGTCGAAGATCACAATCTCCAACGCCGTGCCGCTGCCCGCAAGAACTTTCGCCGCCGTGCACCACGCCGCCTGCGCCACCGGCGCGGCAAGATCGAGACCCTCTGCCAGCGCGATATCGGAGACTTCCTTCGCGCTATTCGCAGCTGTAGCGCGCGCCAGGAAGTCCCTGCCTGCGCCCGCTTCCTCCGCCCGCGCGGCGAGCCAGTTGAGATCGACTTCGCCACGGCGCGAGTGGAGATCGAGCAGGCCCTGCCCGAGCTTGCTCATCTTGGCGAAACCGCCCGCAATCGTCACTTTCCCAATCCTGTTGCGGCGTAAATATTTGAGCATTCCGCCGACGAAATCGCCCATTTCAATGAGCGCAATATCCGGCAGACCGTGCAGGGCGCGCACCGCCGTCTCGGACGTCGCTCCAGTCGCGCCTGCTATATGCGCGAGCCCGGCAGCTCTCGCGACATCGATCCCGCGATGGATCGAATGGATCCAGGCCGAGCAGGAAAAGGGCACGACAATGCCGGTTGTGCCGAGGATCGAGAGGCCGCCGACGATACCGAGCCTTGCATTCAAGGTGCGTTCGGCAATCTTCGCGCCGCCGGGGATCGAGACTTCGACCACAACATCGCCGCTGGCCCCGCAATTTTGCGCGACCTCCGCGATTGCCGCCGCGATCATCGCGCGCGGCACTGGATTGATCGCGGGCTCGCCTGGGGCTAAGGGCAGGCCCGCGCGGGTGACCGTGCCGATACCTTCTCCAGCGCGAAAGGCAATCCCCGATCCCGGAACGCCGTGCCGCACGCGGGAAACGACCAAAGCCCCATGCGTCACATCCGGATCATCGCCCGCATCCTTGATGATGCCAGCGGCGGCAAAATCGCTGCCACGCTCTTCAAAAGCGAGCGCGAAGGCGGGCCGCATCCCGCCCGGCAGAGTAATCGCAACCGGATCTGGAAAAGACCCGCACATGAGCGCTTCATAGGCGGCGCGTGTGGCGGCGGCAGCGCAAGTCCCTGTTGTCCAGCCCTTGCGCAGGTTTGGCTCCGCTGGCAAATCGCCCGATATTTCGCTCATTGATCCGTTCAGCTCAGAAGTGGACAATCCCGCTCGATGGATAGACTAGCACATGGCCTCGTGATTGCCGCGCCCCGCTCCGGCAGCGGCAAGACCCTGTTGACGCTTGGCCTCATGCGGGCCTTCAAAAACGCGGGCTTCAAGGTTACCGGCGCGAAATGCGGGCCGGATTACATCGATCCGGCCTTTCACGCGGCGGCGACGGGACAGCAAAGCTTCAATCTCGACAGTTTCGCCATGCCCCCCTCTCTTCTGACGAGCCTTGCCTTGGAGACGGCCAAGGACAGCGATCTCGTTCTTTGCGAAGGCCTGATGGGGCTTTTCGACGGCGTTCCGGGGGGAGAGGGCCACAGCGGCTCTTCCGCCGATGTCGCGGCGACGCTTGACTGGCCGGTGCTCCTCAT
>DASQCU010000192.1:0-4421 GCA_035634575.1 Beijerinckia sp. | reverse complement strand
GGCGCGCTGCAATATTCGATCGTCATTGCGGCGACCGCGTCGGATCCCGCCCCGATGCAGTATCTGGCACCCTTCGCCGGCTGCGCTATGGGCGAATATTTCCGCGACAATGCGATGCACGCATTGATGATTTATGATGATCTCTCCAAGCAGGCGGTCGCCTATCGCCAGATGTCGCTGCTTCTGCGTCGTCCGCCAGGCCGCGAAGCTTATCCCGGCGACGTGTTCTACCTCCATTCACGTTTGCTTGAGCGCGCCGCCAAACTCAATGATTCGAAGGGTGCGGGTTCGCTGACCGCCTTGCCTGTCATCGAAACCCAGGCGAATGACGTTTCGGCCTATATTCCGACCAATGTGATTTCGATCACTGACGGCCAGATCTTCCTTGAAACCGATCTTTTCTATCAAGGCATTCGTCCGGCTGTGAACGTCGGCCTCTCGGTTTCGCGCGTCGGTTCTTCGGCGCAAACGAAGTCGATGAAAAAGGTTGCCGGCAAGATCAAGGGCGAGCTCGCGCAATATCGCGAAATGGCGGCTTTCGCGCAGTTCGGCTCCGATCTCGATGCCACGACGCAACGCTTGCTGGCGCGCGGATCGCGGCTGACGGAGCTTTTGAAGCAGCCGCAATTTTCGCCCTTGAAGATTGAGGAGCAGGTCTGCGTGATCTACGCCGGTGTCAACGGCTACCTCGATGCACTCCCGCTCGATCGTGTCCGGGCGTTCGAAGACGGGCTGCTCGCGCTTTTGCGCACCAGTCATGCCGATCTTCTGGAAGCGATCCGCGCTTCGAAGGATCTTTCCGATGACTCCGCCGGCAAGCTCAAGACGCTTGTTAGCAATTATGCCAAGAACTTCGCTTGAGAGCATTTTGCTTGATTGAGCGTGACATCAAAAAAGACAGTCAGGCGGATAAGCCATGCCCTCGTTGAAGGACCTGCGAAACCGGATCGCCTCCGTCAAGGCGACGCAGAAGATCACCAAGGCCATGCAAATGGTCGCGGCGGCTAAACTGCGGCGTGCTCAATTGGCGGCCGAGGCGGCACGACCTTATGCCGAGCGCATGGGAGAGGTTCTTGGGAGCCTGGCCGCTTCGATCGGACCGGGGGCCCAAACGCCCCCGCTTCTCGGCGGCAATGGCCGCGACAACGTGCATCTCCTTGTCGTTTGTACGGCGGAACGCGGGCTCTGCGGCGCATTCAATTCATCGATCGCACGGCTTGCCCGCGACACGGCTTTGTCCTTGCAGGGGCAAGGCAAAACCGTGAAGATCCTCTGCGTCGGCAAGAAAGGTTACGATATTCTGCGCAGGCAGTTCGAACGTCAGATCATCGAAATGATCGATTTGCGCTCGGTCCGCACGCTCGGGTTCGATAATGCCGATGAAATCGGCCGTAAAATCGTCTCGCTTTTTGAAGCCGGCGAGTTCGATGTCTGCACCTTGTTCTTCTCGCGTTTCAAATCGGTCATTGCCCAGATCCCGACCGCGCAGAGGCTCATTCCTCTCGCGATCGAAACTTCGGAAGGCGCTGCCGGGCCGCAAGCGGTTTATGAATATGAGCCCGATGAAGAGCAGATTCTCGCAACCTTGCTGCCCCGCAATATCTCCATCCAGGTGCTCCGCGCCTTGCTTGAAAATGCGGCTTCGGAGCAGGGGGCACGGATGAGCGCGATGGACAATGCCTCGCGCAATGCCGGCGAAATGATCAAGAAACAAACGATGCAATACAACCGCTCCCGTCAGGCGATGATCACGAAGGAACTGATCGAGATCATCTCCGGTGCGGAAGCTCTCTAGGGCATTTTCAGGCGAAGCGGTTACGGCTCCCGAGGTCGAACCGCTGCTGTAAATGCGATAAGACACAGAACCGACCGTTCAAGGATCTAAGAGGACGAACATGGCTGTCGCAGCACCTACCAAGCCCGTCGGGCAAGTCACGCAGGTCATCGGCGCTGTCGTTGACGTGAAGTTCGACAGTCATTTGCCAGCAATTTTGAACGCGCTCGAAACGGATAACAGAGGCAATCGGCTGGTGCTCGAAGTTGCCCAGCATCTCGGCGAAAACTCCGTGCGTTGCATCGCAATGGATGTCTCCGAAGGTCTGACCCGTGGTCAGAAAGTCACCGACACTGGTGCGCCGATTACGGTGCCGGTCGGTGAGGAATGCCTCGGCCGTATCATCAATGTCATCGGCGAGCCGGTCGATGAACTGGGGCCGGTCGGAGCGAGCGCCAGCCGTGCCATTCACCAGCCGGCACCGAGCTATGCGGAACAGGCGACGGAAGCGCAGATCCTCGTCACTGGCATCAAGGTCGTCGATCTTCTGGCGCCTTACGCCAAGGGCGGCAAGGTTGGCCTCTTCGGCGGTGCCGGCGTCGGCAAGACGGTTCTGATCATGGAACTGATCAATAATGTCGCGAAGGCGCATGGCGGCTATTCGGTCTTCGCCGGGGTTGGCGAGCGCACCCGCGAGGGCAATGACCTCTATCATGAAATGATCGAGTCCAAGGTGAATGTCGATCCGCACGAACATGGCGGCTCGGCCAAGGGCTCGAAATGCGCGCTCGTCTATGGCCAGATGAACGAGCCGCCGGGCGCCCGCGCTCGCGTTGCCTTGACCGGCCTGACCGTCGCCGAAGACTTCCGCGACAAGGGGCAGGACGTGCTCTTCTTCGTCGATAACATCTTCCGCTTCACCCAGGCGGGTTCGGAGGTCTCGGCGCTTCTCGGCCGTATTCCTTCGGCGGTCGGCTATCAGCCGACGCTCGCAACCGATATGGGCGCACTGCAGGAACGCATCACCACGACGACCAAAGGCTCGATCACCTCGGTGCAGGCGATCTATGTCCCCGCCGACGATCTGACCGACCCGGCGCCGGCGACATCCTTCGCGCATCTTGATGCGACAACCGTTCTGTCGCGTACGATCGCCGAGAAGGGCATTTATCCGGCGGTCGATCCGCTTGATTCGACCTCCCGCATGCTCTCTCCGCTGGTTGTGGGCGAGGAACATTACACGGTCGCCCGCAAGGTGCAGCAGATCCTGCAACGCTACAAGGGCTTGCAGGACATTATCGCGATTCTCGGCATGGACGAGCTCTCCGAAGAAGACAAGCTGACGGTGGCCCGCGCCCGCAAGATCGAACGCTTCCTGTCGCAGCCCTTCCATGTTGCCGAAGTCTTCACCGGATCGCCAGGCAAGCTCGTTTCGCTTGCCGACACGATCAAGGGATTCAAGGGCCTTGTCGAAGGCAAATATGACGATCTGCCCGAAGCGGCCTTCTATATGGTTGGCTCAATCGACGAGGCGGTCGAAAAAGCCCGCAAGCTCGCCGCCGAGGCGTAATCAAGGCGCGGGCCGTGCGGTGCTGCGCCATCCTTCCAAATGTGATAACTCCGGGCCTCTCATAGAGCGGTCCGGGACATGACTATCGCGATCTCATGTCCCGGACCATGGCTCGATTGCCGGTCCGGTGGGATTTGAAATCTAGGAGCTGAGAATGCCCGCTTTCCATTTCGAACTTGTCTCGCCGGAAAAGCTGATTTTTTCGGGTGATGTCGAAGCGGTCGTCGTGCCCGGCGCGGAAGGCGAGTTTACCGTCCTTAAGGACCATGCTCCCTTGATGTCTACTTTGAAGCCCGGGGTCGTCCAGATCGGCGAGACGGCAGGGAAGAATTCGAAACTTTTCGTGCGCGGCGGCTTCGCCGATGTCGCACCAACCGGGCTTACTATTCTCGCCGAATATGCCATTCCGTTGGCAGAACTCGATCCCGCGAAGCTCGATTCCGATATCAAGGACATCGAAGAAGACATCGCCGATGCCAAGACCGACGAGGCACGCCGCGTTGCATCGGAGAAGCGCGACCAGCTGCGGGAACTGAGGGCCGCGCTCAAGATCTGAAGCTTTTTGCCAGGATACCCTGAAACCTATCGAATTCAGGGTCCCTTTCGCATCGCTCGCTTTACTTCGCCACACCGTCGTTTCTTTTCAAAAGGCGGCGATATATGATGCAAATCATAAGGTAGTTGGTGTGGCCCCATCATCTCACTCTCTCCTGAGCTGAACAATCGTTCGTGCGTTTCGGCCGGGAGGAGATGGCGTGAACGGGCAATGTCAATTCTTCCGAAGCTTCCGTTTCGGGCGAGTTTCGGCTGCGGCCTGTACCGTCGCCGCTTTGCGTCCCGTCCAAACGTCGCGGTGACGCGATGAAAATGCAAGAACCCGATGCTAAAATGCTCGCGCGGCGGGCTGAAATTATTGCGGCCTTGCGCGAAATCGTGCCAGGCGAAGGCGTCATCGCGACGCAGGCTGGCTTACGCGCCTATGAGTGCGACGCCTTCACCGCCTATCGTGCCTTGCCGATGGTGGTCGTCCTGCCGGATACGGTCGCGCAAGTCAGCGCGGTGCTCGCCTATTGCCAT
>DASQCU010000191.1:0-5362 GCA_035634575.1 Beijerinckia sp. | reverse complement strand
GAGCGCCTTACCTCCGTGCCGCCTGGGTTTAACGTTCATCGGACGATCCAGCGTTTTGTCGACAATCGCCGCAAGATGATCGAAACCGGCGAGGGAATTGACTGGGCCATGGGCGAAGCGCTCGCCTTCGCAACCCTTGTCGATGAAGGCCACCCCGTGCGTCTGTCCGGGCAGGACAGCGAACGCGGCACGTTTTCGCAACGTCATTCGGTCCTGATCGATCAGGAAACGGAAGCGCGCTACATTGCCCTCAATCATATCCGGGATGAGCAAGCCCATTACGAGGTCATCAATTCGATGCTCTCGGAAGAGGCGGTGCTTGGCTTCGAATATGGCTATTCGCTCGCCGAGCCCAATGCGCTTGTCTTGTGGGAAGCCCAGTTCGGCGATTTTGCCAATGGC
Source organism: Beijerinckia sp. (assembly GCA_035634575.1). Classification (GTDB taxonomy): domain Bacteria; phylum Pseudomonadota; class Alphaproteobacteria; order Rhizobiales; family Beijerinckiaceae; genus Beijerinckia. Next base: position 4,960 of record DASQCU010000191.1, on the reverse strand, counting down.
GCGCAGGTCGTGTTCGATCAGTTCGTCTCATCGGGCGAGCGCAAATGGTTGCGCATGTCGGGCCTCGTTTGCCTCTTGCCGCATGGTTATGAAGGGCAGGGGCCGGAACATTCCTCGGCGCGTCTCGAACGCTATCTGCAGCTTTGCGCGGAAGACAATATGCAGGTGGCCAATTGTACAACGCCGGCAAATTACTTCCACATCCTGCGGCGCCAATTGAAACGCGACATTCGCAAGCCGCTGGTCCTGATGACTCCGAAATCATTGCTGCGTCACAAGCGGGCCGTTTCGACGCTGGAAGAATTGCAGATCGGCTCCTCGTTCCATCGCCTTTTGCCGGATGATGCCGAGCAGCTGAAGAGCGAGAAGATCAGGCTCGTCAAGGATGAGAAGATCCGTCGTGTGGTCTTGTGCTCCGGCAAGGTCTATTACGATCTCTACGAGGAACGCGAGAAGCGCGAGATCGACGATGTCTATCTGCTGCGCGTTGAGCAGCTCTATCCATTCCCGTTGAAGGCGCTCGTCACCACGTTGTCGCGCTTCAAGAAGGCCGATGTGGTCTGGTGCCAGGAAGAGCCCAAGAACATGGGTTCATGGACCTTCGTCGAGCCCTATCTCGAATGGGTCCTTGGCCAGACGGGCGGCAAGGTGAAACGGCCGCGTTATGCGGGGCGTCCAGCTTCCGCCGCCACCGCGACGGGCCTCATGTCGAAACACCTGGCGCAGCTCAAAGCCTTCATGGATGAGGCTTTCGCCAGCTGAGCATTCCTCCCACCGAAGGATGAGAGCGCTTCTCCCATTTCGAGCGCTCTCAACATTTCACACTCCCCCACAATGGACTCCAGGAGAAGCCGCATCGCGGCAAGCGTGACCAAATGGCGACTGAAATTCGCGTTCCTACCTTAGGTGAATCTGTCACAGAGGCGACGATCGGACGATGGTTCAAAAAGCCAGGCGATTCCGTCAAGGCAGACGAGCCGATCCTTGAACTCGAAACCGATAAGGTCACGCTGGAGGTCAATGCTCCAGCTGCTGGCGTGCTTGCCGAGATCACGGCGAAGGATGGCGATACGGTTGGCGTCGGCGCTTTGCTTGGCCAGATCGCCGATGGGGCTGGCGCTGCCGCCGCGCCGGTCAAGGCGGAAGCTGCACCTGCGCCCGCTGCCGCTCCGGCACCTGTTGCCGCCCCTGCGCCTGCCTCGGCAATGCCGGCGTCGCCCGCTGCCGCGAAAATCGCGGCCGATCATGGCGTCGATACGGGAGATGTCGCAGGCTCCGGCAAGCGCGGCCAGGTGTTGAAGGGCGATGTTCTCGATTATGTGGCGCGCGCGCCCGCAGTGCCAACCCCGGTTCCGTCAGCGCCAGTGCAGGTCCGTGCGCCTGCTCCAGCAAGCGACGCCGAACGCGAAGAACGCGTGCGCATGACGAAGCTGCGCCAGACCATCGCGCGGCGTCTCAAGGATGCGCAGAACACAGCCGCGATGCTCACGACCTTCAACGAGGTCGATATGACCGAGGTCATGGCTTTGCGCTCGAAATATAAGGATATTTTCGAGAAGAAGCATGGCGTGAAGCTCGGCTTCATGGGCTTCTTCGTCAAAGCCTGCGTCAGCGCGCTGAAGGACATCCCGGCGGTTAATGCCGAGATCGACGGGACGGATCTCATCTACAAGAATTATTATCACCTTGGCATTGCCGTCGGCACCGACAAGGGGCTCGTCGTCCCGGTCGTGCGCGATTGCGATCAATTGAGCGTTGCGGGGATCGAAAAGACGATCGCGGGCTTTGGCAAAAGAGCGCGCGATGGCCAGCTCAAGATCGAAGAGATGCAGGGCGGCACTTTCACCATTACCAATGGCGGCATCTATGGCTCGCTGATGTCGACGCCGATCCTCAACGCGCCGCAATCGGGCATTCTCGGAATGCACAAGATCCAGGAGCGTCCCATGGTTGTGGGCGGCAAGATCGAAGTTCGGCCGATGATGTATCTTGCGCTCAGCTACGATCACCGCATCGTCGATGGCAAGGAGGCGGTCACCTTCCTCGTTCGCGTCAAGGAAGCGCTGGAAGATCCGGCGCGCCTCGTCATGGATATTTGAACACTTCAACAAGGGGTGTACGTAGCATCCCTTGAGAGTGATCAAAATGCTGGCGCGTTTTTCATTCCATCGGATTGGAAAACGCTCCTATCCTCTTAAGATTCCCCGCGCGGCGTGCCTGTCGCTTTCCCTGATCCAAAAATTCGAGAAGCCGCATGTCCTACGATCTCGTTGTCATCGGAACCGGCCCTGGCGGGTATGTCTGCGCCATCCGCGCCGCCCAACTCGGCCTGAAAGTCGCTGTTGTCGAAAAGCGCAAGACCTATGGCGGCACCTGCCTCAATATTGGCTGCATTCCGTCCAAGGCCTTGCTCTATGCTTCGGAAAAATTCGAGGAGGCCGAGCATGACTTCCCGGCTTTCGGCGTCGTAACGACCAGGCCGAAGCTCGATATGGCCGCCTTCATGAAGCATAAGGACGAGACCGTTGCCGCCAATGTGAATGGCGTCGCGTTCCTGTTCAAAAAGAACAAGATCGATCCTTTCATCGGCCTCGGGACAATCGTCGCGCCGGGGAAAGTCCAGGTCACGGTAGAGGATGGTTCGACGCAGGTTCTGGAGACGAAGAATATCGTCATCGCGACGGGCTCCGATGTCACCCAACTGCCCGGCGTCGAAATTGACGAACAAACCATTGTCTCCTCGACCGGCGCCTTGACGCTTGCCGCCGTGCCGGAAAGGCTTCTCGTTGTCGGCGGCGGTGTGATCGGGCTTGAACTTGGCTCCGTCTGGTCGCGGCTCGGCGCCAAGGTCACGGTGGTCGAATTCCTGGATCGCATCCTGCCCGGCATGGATGGCGAGGTCGCCAAGCAATTCCAGCGCGTCCTCGAAAAGCAGGGCTTCACCTTCCTTCTCGGTCAGAAGGTCGCGAAGATCGAAAAACAGGCGTCGGGCTTGAAGATTGCGATCGAACCCGCCGCGGGCGGCGAGGCTTCGACGCTTGAAGCCGATGTCGTGCTCGTGGCCATCGGCCGCCGCCCTGTGACGGAAGGCTTGGGGCTGGAGACGGTCGGCGTCGCGCTCGATCGCGGGCGGGTCGTTATTGACAATCATTTCGCGACCAATGTTCCCGGCATTTATGCGATTGGCGATGTCGTGCGCGGCCCCATGCTCGCGCATAAGGCGGAAGACGAGGGCAAAGCCGTCGCCGAAATCCTCGCCGGCCAGCATGGCCATGTGAATTACGAAGTCATTCCGGGCGTCGTCTACACAATGCCCGAAATCGCTGCCGTCGGGGCTACGGAAGATGATCTGAAAGCCAAAGGAGTCGAATACAAGATCGGGAAATTTCCCTTCACCGCCAATGGCCGGGCTCGCGCCATGCGCCACACCGATGGCTTTGTGAAGATTCTCGCCGATGCCAAGACCGATCGCGTGCTTGGCGTTCATATCCTTGGCGCGAGCGCGGGCGAGCTCATCGCCGAAGCCTGCGTCTTGATGGAATTCGGCGGCTCTGCGGAAGATCTCGCGCGCACCTGCCACGCCCATCCGACAATGTCGGAAGCCGTGAAGGAAGCTGCGCTAGGCGTGGACAAGCGGCCGATCCATATGTGATGTGTGGGGCCGCCTCATGCGCACCAAGCGAAGGTTTGTTGCACGGCCCAGAGCAGAGGCATAAGGCGCTTCGCAGCACTTTGCGCCGGATCCCGGATTCTCTTCCGCTGCGCTCCAGGGCTCCGGGAAAGCGCTCCGTGTTCCTGGATGCGCGGATCAAGTCCGCGCATGACGCGGCTGCAAGCAGAGCTAAATCTCCTTGAACGTGAACGGCGAGACATTGCGCATCGTCTCGTCGATGAGGAGCGGACGCAAGGCGGGGGGAGCTGCGCGCTGCGGGCAGGCGGGGCGGTCGCAGAGGCGGCAATTGATCCCGATTGGCGTCGCGTCGAGCGCGTTGAGGTCGAGGCGTTTGCCATAGACGAGACGATGGGCATATTTGATCTCGCAGCCGAGCCCGATCGCAAAGCGCGGCTCGATCGCGCCCCAGGGCGTGATCGCACGCCGCACCGTGCGTGCGATCGAAAACCATTGCGAGCCATCGGTCAGCTCGATGACCTGGGTGAGAATCTTGCCCGGTTCGGCAAAGGTCGCGTGAATATTCCACAAAGGACAGGTGCCGCCCGAATGGGCGAACGGGAAGCGGCTCGAGGAAAAGCGTTTCGAGACATTCCCGGCAATATCGACGCGGACCAGAAAGAAGGGGATGCCCCGCGCAGTCTGTCGCGCGAGAGTGGTCAGACGATGTGCCACCTGCTCGTAACTTGCGCCGAAACGGGCGCCCAGAACTTCCACATCATAGCCCAGAAGTTCGGCTGCTTCATGGAAGCGGCCATAGGGCATCATCAAGGCTCCGGCGAAATAATTGGCGAGCGTCACCCGCAATAATCGGCGGCTCAGCTCGTCTTTCGGTTCGAGCCTTAAGGAAATCTCGTTCAGCAGCGAGCCATATTCGACAAGCGCCAGTTGATAGGCTGCCTGAAACGTGCGGCCCGGCTGGTCCATGACCTCGGAAATCATCAATTGGCGGCGATGGTGATCATACCAGCGCAGCCGGTCGCCCATCACTTCGAGGGGAAGCGCCCTGACTCGAATGCCCTGCCGCGCGCGAAGATATTCCGACAGCGCATAAAAAAGCTCATGTCCGGTCAACGCCATTTCGGCGGCAAAGGATTCGGCTGCTTCCTCCAGTTCGGGAAAATGATTGCGCGCTTCATGCAGAATGGTGCGCACCCTGTCGATCGGGCTTTCGCCGAGCGGCGATTCGGCGCGGTCCGGATCGGTGCTGACAAAGGCGCCGGCCTCGCTTGCCTCGCGCGCCGTCGCATAGGCGCGGTAGAGCCGGGCCATGGCCGCGAGCAGGGCGGG
>DASQCU010000190.1:0-4309 GCA_035634575.1 Beijerinckia sp. | reverse complement strand
TTCCCAGGGGCGAGCCTTGAACGAATAGGGCTTTGGCAAAAGCGCGCCGACGGGGCAGAGATCGGCGACATTGCCCTGCAGTTCCGAGGTCATCGCGGTTTCGAGATAGGTGGTGATCTCCATATCTTCGCCGCGCCCAATCGCGCCCATGTCACCCGTGCCCGCGACCTCGGCGGTGAATCGCACGCAACGGGTACAATGAATGCAACGATTCATCGAGGTCCGTACGAGCGCGCCAATATATTTATCTTCGACAGCACGCTTATTCTCAAGAAAACGCGAGGAATCGAGGCCGAAAGCAATGGCCTGATCTTGCAAATCGCATTCGCCACCCTGGTCGCAGATGGGGCAATCGAGCGGATGGTTGATCAGCAAAAATTCCATCACGCCTTCGCGCGCCTTTTTCACCATTGGCGATTTGGTGAGCACCACCGGCGGTTCGCCATTCGGGCCAGGACGCAGATCGCGCACAGCCATGGCGCAGGAAGCGGTAGGCTTTGGCGGGCCGCCCTTCACCTCGACGAGACACATGCGGCAATTGCCGGCGATCGACAACCGTTCATGGAAGCAAAAACGCGGAATCTCCGCGCCCGCCTCTTCGCAAGCCTGAAGCAGCGTATATTCCGGCGGAACTTCGATCTCTATGCCGTCAATGATGAGTTTGCTCATCTTGCGCTTCCTAAACCGCTTTGCCTTGCGCGGACCCTATCGCCGCCCTTGGAACTGAACATCGCATGCGTCGCGCTCACTTGCAGGCCTCCAGGCGAACAGGCGCATTTTCGATCTCACGCATGACGAGATCAATACGATGCTCGATCCGGTGCAAACGTTCGTCGGCCTGATCGAGCCGGTTGCTGATGCCAGCAAGCAAAACCTCACTCTGCGCGCTGCTGCCAGCTTGTCCGACATCGGCCATGCGCAGCTTCAGATCCGCAAAATCATCGCGGGTTCGCGCGAGCATGGTTTCCAGGCGTCGCAGCGAATCGGTGAGCGGATTATCGGAAGCCTTAGCCATGCCGGCACCTTACCATGAGCTTCATCCGCCCTATTCCGCAGCTACGCCAAGCGCCGGCTCGCTATGCGGGTTCGCCGCATAAGCGTCGATGCGTCTTTCGATCTCGGGCCGGAAATGCCGGATCAGGCCTTGCACCGGCCAGGCTGCCGCATCGCCGAGCGCACAGATCGTATGGCCTTCCACCCTTGTCGTGACGTCGAGAAGCATGTCGATCTCGCGCTTTTGCGCGCGCCCTTCCGCCATCCGCGAGACGACCCGCCACATCCAGCCGGTTCCTTCCCGGCACGGGGTGCATTGGCCGCAGCTCTCGTGCTTGTAGAAATAGCTGAGCGGCGCAATGGCACGGACAATATCGGTCGACTTGTCCATCACGATCACGGCGGCCGTGCCGAGCCCTGATTTCAGGTTGCGCAAGCTGTCGAAATCCATCGGCGCATCAATGATCTCATGCGCCGGGACGCAAGGCACCGATGAGCCGCCGGGGATCACCGCCAAGAGATTGTCCCAGCCACCGCGAATGCCGCCGCAATGCCGGTCGATCAGCTCGCGGAACGGGATCGACATGGCCTCTTCGACGTTGCAAGGCTTGTTGACATGGCCCGACACGCAGAAAAGCTTGGTGCCGGAATTGTTCTTGGCCCCGAAACCCGCGAACCAGGCGGCCCCGCGCCGCAGAATCGTCGGCGCCACCGCGATCGATTCGACATTATTCACTGTCGTCGGGCAGCCATAGAGGCCCATATTCGCGGGGAATGGCGGCTTCAGCCGCGGCATTCCCTTCTTGCCCTCGAGCGATTCGAGAAGCGCTGTCTCCTCGCCGCAGATATAGGCGCCCGCACCATGATGGACATAGATGTCGAAGGGCCAGCCGTGAACATTATCCTTGCCGACGAGCCTGGCGGCATAAGCCTGCGCCACCGCCGCCTCGAGCCGCTCGCGCTCCAGAATATATTCGCCGCGAATATAGATATAGCAGGCATGCGCCTCCATCGCGAAACAGGCGATGAAACAGCCTTCGATCAGAAGATGCGGATCATTGCGCATGATCTCGCGGTCCTTGCAGGTGCCGGGTTCCGATTCATCTGCATTGACGACGAGATAGGACGGCCGCGCCGGATCGGCCTTCGGCATGAAGGACCATTTGAGGCCGGTCGGGAAGCCCGCGCCGCCTCGCCCGCGCAGACCCGAAGCCTTCATTTCATTGATGATCCAATCCTTGCCCTTATCGATCAGGCTCTTGGTCTTGTCCCAGGCGCCACGAGCCCGGGCACCTTTCAGGCCCCAGTCGCCGTAACCGTAAAGATTGGTGAAGATGCGGTCGCGATCGTCCAGCATTGATCCTCAGCCTCGAAAGCTCGGCGTGAAACAGGGATTGTTCAGCACTAAAGCCATGCTCGCCTCCCTCACGCTTTGGAATAAGGGCCGGAACGGCCATCGACGCCATAAAATGAAGTCAACGCGGTCAAGCCTCCGGCGGGCTCGGAGGTCACGCGGCCGGTCTGCGAGCCGATTTGCACCGGACGCCCCGCGGCAAGGTCATCGAGGAGTGTCTCGAAATTTTCCGGTGTCAGATCCTCGTAATAATCGTCATTGATCTGCACCATGGGCGCATTACAGCACGCGCCAAGACATTCGACTTCTATCCAGGAGAAATTCCCGTCCGCCGCCACGTGACCCGGCTCGCCAATCCGTCTCTGCAGAACCGCCTTGATCCCGTCGGATCCCGCCAGGAGACAGGGCGTGGTGCCGCACAGCTGGATGTAGAACCGGCCGACCGGAGCAAGGTTGAACATCGTGTAGAAAGTGGCGATTTCGAGCACGCGGATATAGGGCATGTGCAGCATGTCCGCGACCTTCTCGATCGCCGGTCTCGGCAGCCAATAATCATTCTGCTTTTGCGCCAGCCACAAAAGCGAGATCACCGCGGAGGCCTGGCGCCCCTCTGGATATTTGGCGATGAATTCGCGGCACCACGCCTCGTTCTCGGGCGTGAAGGCGAAACTGGCGGGCTGAGTTTCAGCAAGACGGCGGACAGACATGAGTTCAACTCTTCCGTGAGGGGCGGCCTGCTCGGGTCATCGCGATCACCGGTCCACCTCGCCAAAGACAATATCAATCGAGCCCAGAATAGCGCTCACATCGGCCAGCATGGACTTGCGGCAAAGGAAATCCATTGCCGCCAAATGCGCAAAACCCGGCGCCCTGATCTTGCAGCGATAAGGCTTGTCGGTGCCGTCGGACACGAGATAGACGCCGAACTCACCCTTGGGCGCCTCGACCGCGCAATAGACTTCGCCAGCCGGGACGTGGAAACCCTCGGTATAGAGCTTGAAGTGATGGATCAAAGCTTCCATCGACCGCTTCATTTCCGCGCGGGACGGCGGCACGACCTTGCCCTGCTTCGAGGCCACCGGCCCCTGCCCCGTCGGCGACATAAGCTTCTCGACGCATTGCTTCATGATTTTGACCGATTGCCGCATCTCCTCCATGCGGATCACCTGGCGATCGTAATTGTCTCCGTGACGCCCAACCGGGATGTCGAAATCCATCTCCTCGTAACATTCATAGGGCTGCGCCTTGCGCAGATCCCAGGGAGCGCCGGAGCCGCGCACCATCACGCCGGAAAAGCCCCAGCGCCAGCAATCCTCCAGGCTCACGACCCCAATATCGACATTGCGCTGTTTGAAAATGCGATTCTCGATGAAAAGCACGGTCAGATCATCGCAAACCTTCAAGAAGGGGTCGCACCAGGCGCCAATATCCTCGATGAGCTTCGGCGGGCAATCGAGATGCACACCACCCGGCCGGAAATAATTCGCGTGCATCCGCGCGCCCGAAGCACGCTCGTAGAACACCATGAGCTTTTCGCGCTCTTCGAATCCCCAAAGCGGCGGCGTCAAGGCGCCGACATCCATCGCCTGGGTCGTTACATTCAGAAGATGCGACAAGATCCGGCCGATCTCGCAGAAAAGCACGCGCAGCAATTGCCCGCGGCGCGGAACTTCTATGCCAAGCAATTTTTCGATCGCAAGGCAGAAAGCATGTTCCTGATTCATCGGCGCGACATAATCGAGCCTATCGAAATAAGGCACGTTCTGGAGGTAGGTACGCGCCTCCATCAGCTTCTCTGTGCCGCGATGCAGAAGGCCGATATGCGGATCGACGCGCTCGACCACCTCGCCGTCAAGCTCGAGCACGAGCCGCAGCACTCCATGCGTCGCCGGATGCTGCGGCCCGAAATTGATGGTGAAGTTACGGATCTGATGCTCGGTCATTGGGGATCAGCGCCGATTG
>DASQCU010000189.1:0-2493 GCA_035634575.1 Beijerinckia sp. | reverse complement strand
CAGCCAATTGCCGTAAAGGTCGATGCCCGCACAGCAGACGGTCTCACCATGCCGTTGCCCAATTTGTGGAGCCGCCTTGATAATGACGATGGCCTCGCTGCTACAAGAGGAAAGGCGGAAGTCTGTCATGGACTTGCTGGGGTCCTCTTCCTTTTTTCCTTGCGGCCTCGGGCTGGACACCCAAATGCACTAGGCGGAGCCCCACACTCCCATGCGCCATTTCTTCCGCAACTAGCTGGCGATGACAAAGTCTGTGGTCTCTCTCGAAGCAAAGTAGGCAGGCTGTTCTGTTTGAGGCGGCTTCGATTCCTCGCCGCAGATGCGCTTTAGCAATATCGCTGAGAAGATGATCTGCAAATATACGGCGGAAATCGTCATATCTGCCCTCACGAGCAGCGTTTCGGCCGGCCTTCGGGTCACCTAAACCTTTGAGGTGCATGTATTCGATATCAGATTTCGCCAGCCATGCAGCTAACGCAGCCTTAGAAAAGCCGGGCTTTCGGGAAATTGGGATCTCTCGCACATCTATCAGGAGATCGATCCCCACGGCTTCTAGCGTCGCCAGAAAGTCGCCAATCGAACTCCCTTCGTAGCCTATGGTATAAAGTGGCGTTGTCGGCATTTGCGAAACCTGATTTCTTCGCGCAAGCTTTAGACCATCTGTTTGGCCGTGGTTGGAATTCGCAGTGGAGAACCGGCCTGGCTTTAAAGCTTGAGCCCGCTCTGTCCGGCGAGCGAGGCGAGATCGGTCTGCGGGCGCGCGCCAATGTGCTGAATGATCTCAGCGGCGGCGAGCGCGCCGAGCCTTGCACAAGTCGCGTGATCCTTGTCCTTGGTGAGACCCGCGAGGAAACCCGCCGCGAAAAGATCGCCCGCGCCGGTCGTATCGACGACCTGATCGACGGGGAAGGCCGGCACGGCGATCACCTCCTTGCTTGTGACGACGATCGAGCCCTGTTCCGAGCGCGTCACCACGCCGAGAATGTTTTCCTTCCGCAGCTCTGCAACTGCCGTGTCGAAATCGGCGGTCTGGTAGAGCGAATGCAATTCACTCTCATTGGCGAAAAGGATCTGCACCGCGCCCGTGCGAATGAGATCGATGAATTCGCCGCGATAGCGATCGACACAAAAGGCGTCCGACAGGCTCAAGGCAACCCTTTGCCCCGCTTCGCGCGCAATGCGCGAGGCTTTGACGAAAGCGGCTTTCGCTTCCGGCGGATCCCACAGATAGCCTTCGAGATAGATGATGCGCGAGTGCTTGACGAGTTCGGGATCGACGTCCGCCTCGGTGAGATTGGTGCAGGCGCCGAGAAATGTGTTCATCGTGCGCTGGCCGTCGGGCGTCACGAGCACAAGGCAGCGGGCGCTTGCCGGACCGTCTGCCGCAAAGGGCGTCGAGAATTCCACATTGGCCTTGCGGATATCATGCGCGAAAACCTCGCCAAGCTCGTCAGCCTTGACCTTGCCGATGAAGGCGGCACTGCAGCCAAGGCTTGCGACGCCGATGATCGTATTGGCCGCAGACCCGCCGGAGACAATCGTTCCTGGCCCCATTGCCTGATAGAGAGCCTCGGCGCGCTCTTCATCGATCAGGACCATTCCGCCCTTGTGAAGGCTCTGCGCGGCGAGAAAATCATCATCTGTCTTGCTGATGACATCGACGATGGCATTGCCGAGGCCGAGCACGTCGAAGGGGCGAGGGGGCATCGCGGAACTTTCTGGCGTAGCTTCAGTGAGCGAGGAACAGCTTTGCTGTCGCACCAAGGGCATCCGGCGTCAAGGCGCCGCACCCGACGCGCATGAAAAAGGATGCAGGCCCGAGGTTTCTTAACTCAACAAGGCGAGCGAAGCGGCCCCGCCGGTCGCCTGGGGGCCATGATCCATGGTCGCCCAGCCCATTGTTTCCTGAACGGCTTTCCGCTGCGGCTCAGATCGGGCGGCGTTAATGGCGGTTCAACCGGCGAACCCGCGCAGGCACAAAGTCCGCTTGCCGATTGTGAAGAAAATTCGCGCAGAACGGCGCGGAAAAAAGACTTATGGCGAACAAGGCTAAAATGGTCATCGACGGGGTTCTTTCATCGAAAGCGGTATGGAGCCAATGCGCGCATAGCTCGCAACCTGCTGAGATCAGCTTTTGCTGAACGTTTTACGTGCGGCAAAGTTCCCGCAGAGGTTGACCTAACAATAAAAGCAAGTGTCATACCAGACAATAACCAGCGGTTGTAAAGAATGACCGTTGGACCGTTCGGGAATTTTCAGTTTCGATGAGCTTCGCCCATGTCTTGCCCGCATCATGCGGGCAAGACATGGAAAGTAAAACGATTTTGCGATGCTCAAAGGCCTTCGAACAAAGCCGTCGAGAGATAGCGTTCCGCGAAGGAAGGAATAATCAGAACGATATTCTTGCCTTCCATTTCCGGGCGCAACCCGACTTCCACCGCAGCCGCGACGGCGGCACCTGACGAAATTCCGACCGGAATGCCTTCAAGACGG
>DASQCU010000188.1:0-3522 GCA_035634575.1 Beijerinckia sp. | reverse complement strand
AAAGGCATCGCCGCCGATATTCCTTTCGAGGCCGGGGAGGCAGCCAATCGCGCCATCGCGGATGAAGTGCGGTCAGCCTTGGGTAGTGCGGAAGTCGATGTCATCGTTCAACCCGCTGAGGGGCGGCGCAAGAAACTCTTTCTTGCCGATATGGATTCGACCATGATCGGCCAGGAATGTATTGACGAACTTGCCGATTTTGCCGGGAAGAAGAAGCAGGTCGCCGAAATTACCGAACGTGCGATGCGTGGCGAGATCGCTTTCGAGCCCGCGTTGCGCGAGAGGGTCGCAGTCCTCAAGGGACTGCACCCGGACAGCGTGTTGCGGGTCATCGCCAAGAAGATCACCTTGACGCCGGGCGGCCGGACTTTGGTGCAGACGCTGCGCGCGAATGGTGCCTATACCGCGCTTGTGTCGGGCGGTTTCACGGTCTTCACCTCGGTCATCGCCGAAAAGATCGGCTTTCATGAAAATCAAGCCAATACGCTCCTTGTCAGGCCGGATGGGCGGTTCACGGGGTTCGTTCAGGAACCGATCCTCGGCAAGGAGGCGAAGCTCGCCGCCTTGAAGCATTTGCGCGAGACGCATCAACTTGCCGCGTCCGAGACGATGGCCGTTGGCGATGGCGCCAATGATCTTGCCATGCTGAATGAGGCCGGGATCGGCTTTGCCTATCGCGCCAAGCCCGCCGTTGCCGCCGCCGCCGATGTGCGGATCGACCATGCTGATCTGACCGCGCTTCTTTATGCGCAAGGCTACACCCGCGAAGAATTCTGGAGCGAGCCGCGCCCCCAATTGAATCCATCGGATTGGCTGCGCAAATATGGTGCAATGGAAAAGGCGCATGAGCGCCAGGCCGTCAGTCCGCCAAGACGGAAATAATGCCAAATTTCGATCAGAAAAGCATAGATCTGAATAGCGATTGCGGCGAAGGGTTCGGTGCCTATCAAATAGGCGATGACGCCGCGATGCTCGATATTGTCACGAGCGTCAATGTCGCCTGCGGTTTCCATGCCGGCGATCCGGAAATCATGGCCGAGACGTTTCGAATCGCGAAAGAGAAAGGCGTCGCGATTGGCGCGCATCCGAGCTTTCCCGATCTTTGGGGGTTCGGGCGCAGAAAAATCCCCTTCACGACGGGTGAGATCGAGCGCCTCGTCGCCTATCAGATTGGCGCGGCTCAAGCGCTCGCAGCCTATGCGGGGCACAAGATCACCCATGTCAAGCCGCATGGCGCCTTGAGCAATATAGCCATGGAAGACTTGGAAACCGCGAATGCGATCGCCCGCGCCGTGAAAGCGGTCGATCGGCGTCTAGTCTTTCTTGCCATTGCGGGGACCGAGCTTGAGCGAGCGGGATCTGCGCAAAATCTGCCCGTCGCGCGGGAAATTTACGCCGATCGCGCCTATACTGATGAGGGGCGCCTCGTTGCCCGTTCGCAGCCCGGTGCAGTGTTGCACAATGTGGAGGACGTCGCCGCCCGCGTTCTCGCGATGGTCGAAGAGCGCGCGGTCATCGCGGTCTCGGGCAAGCGCGTGCCGGTCGGCATTGATTCGATTTGCGTGCATGGCGATACGCCCGGCGCGGTGCTCATGGCCAAGGCGGTGCGTGCGCGGTTGGAGGCCGCCGGCATTGCCTTGAAACCCTTTGCGCGCGCGTGAGCGAAGAACCCGAACCTCGCTATCTTATTGCGGGCGAGAGCGCCCTCGTCGTCGAATTCGGGCAGAGCATCGACCCGGCGATCCATGATCAAGTCCTCGCGCTCGATGCGGCGCTTGCGGCGGCAAATTTGGAGGGCGTGCTTGAGACCGTGCCGACCTATCGTTCGATCATGATTCATTTCGACCCCCGTCGCCTCACGACCGAGGCGCTCATCGAACAAGTGAAAAGGCTTGAAAGCGCGCCTGCCATTCAAAGGCCAAAGCCGCAACGCTGGCGGATTCCGGTCTGTTACGATCCGCCGCTCGCCGAGGATCTCACCGAGGTCGCAACAAAGCTTGATCTTGCGCCTGAGCGCGTCATTGCTTTGCATGTGCGGGCGCTCTACCGCGTCTATATGTATGGGTTTTCTCCGGGTTTTACGTTTCTTGGCGGCCTGCCGGGGGAACTTGGCATTTCCCGCCGCACCGCGCCGCGTCCGCCCGCTCCCGCTGGCTCGCTGATGATCGCGGGTGGGCAGGCCCTGATCACGAGTTTCGCCATGCCGACCGGCTGGTATGTGATCGGCCGCACGCCAGTCAGGGTTTTCGACCTCCGCCGCGAACGTCCGTTTCTTGCGAATATTGGCGATGAGATCATGTTCGAGCGGATCGACGCCGCTTCTTTCGAGGCTCTGAGCCGGGCGGCGGAGGCGGGCGATCTGGTTGCGCGGACGGAGGGATGAGATGGGTCTGCGGGTGCTGCGCGCCGGACCCGGTGCGACGATCCAGGATGGCGGGAGGCGGTCTTTTCTGCGCTATGGCGTGACCCCGGCGGGCCCGATGGATTGGACCGCGTTTCGCACTGCCAATCTTGCCCTGGATAATGACAATGACGCGGCCTCGGTCGAGATTTCGGTTGGCGGGCTGGAGGTCGTTTGCGAGGATGAGCCGGTCCCGCTCGCCTTTTGTGGCGGCGCGTTCCTGTGGACGCATGAGAGCCGCACGCTTCCCGCGGCGGCGCGCATCCTTTTGCGCCCCGGCGAAAGGCTCGCCGCGCGGGCGGGCGCTTCGGGTGCCTGGACCTATCTTGCGGTGGAAGGCGGCTTCGACACGCCTCTTGTGATGGGGAGCCGGGCGACGCATGTGCGCTCCCACATGGGCGGTATCGAGGGGCGCATGTTGCGCGAAGGCGATGATCTGCCGGTCGCATCCGGGACGCTGGCCGCCAAGCGAGAGGTGGAGGCACGGATCGAGACGCCTTGGCTAGAGGAGCCGATCTCGCAAGAGTCCGTACGCGTCGTACTCGGCCCGCAAGACGATTACTTTTCGCAAGACATGGTGGCGCGCTTTTTTGCAAGCGTCTTCACCCTCACGGCCTCGGTCGATCGCATGGCCTATCGCTTCGAGGGACCTGACATTGAACATCGGCGCGGGTTCAACATCGTGTCCGACGGGATTGCTTTGGGCGCGATCCAGATCGCCGGTGACAAGCAGCCGCTCGTCCTGATGGCCGATCGCCAGCCGACCGGCGGCTATCCGAAGATTGGCCATGTCATTCAGGCCGATATCGGGCGGCTTGCTCAAATGCGGCCCGGCGCGAGCTGCCGTTTCGTTCAAGTCGAGGTCGGCGAGGCGCGCGACGCCCTTTTTGCGCTCGAAGCGGAGATCGCGCGCACCCTTGAAAATTTACGGCCCTTGCGCCGTGAATTGACCGGCGAAATGCTTTCAGATGTCAATCTGATCGATGGCGTCGTCAGCGCTTTCGAAGCCTGAGCCGGGCTTCAAAGGTATCATGTGCTTTTTAGCGCCACCGGCCGCCGCCGCCGTGCCAGCCGCCGCCGTGCCAGCCACCTCCGTGCCAGCCGCCACCGTGCCAGCCGCC
>DASQCU010000187.1:0-3872 GCA_035634575.1 Beijerinckia sp. | reverse complement strand
TGGCACAACGGCGCTCGCCTTCGTCAATACATTCGTCGCCACATCCGCCGCGACGCTGTCCTGGCTCTTCGCCGAATGGCTGGTCAAGGGCAAGCCCTCGCTGCTCGGCATGGTGTCGGGGGCGGTCGCGGGGCTCGTCGCGATCACCCCGGCCTCCGGCTATGCGGGGCCGATGGGTTCGATCGTTCTTGGCCTCGTTGCTGGTGCCGTCTGCTTCTTCTTCGTGACTACGGTGAAGAAATTGTTCGGCTATGACGATTCGCTCGATGTTTTCGGCGTGCATTGCGTTGGCGGCATCATCGGCGCGATCGGCACTGGTATTCTGGTTGCCCCGGTCCTCGGCGGCGTCGGCCTCACCGATTACACGATCAAGCCCGGCGAAGCCGCGCCCGGCGATTATGTCATGGCGGCGCAAGTGCTGACCCAGGTGAAAACGGTCGTTTTCACTCTTCTGTGGTCCGGCATTGGTTCGGCGATTCTTTACAAAATCGTTGATCTCATCATTGGCCTCAGGGTCAAGAAGGATGCCGAAATCGAAGGCCTCGATGTCGCCGAACATGGCGAGCGGGCCTATAATCCGTGATTATACCGACAAATCGTCTCCGGATCAGCGATTTAGAACCCTGAATCCTCAATGATTCAGGGTATGCCAGGGTCGCAAGGGCGGCCTTGGTTCCTTTCCGGAAATTTCCACCTTTTTCTTAGGGCGAGCCAAAAATTCCAGAGTGTTCCGACGATTACCCTATGACCGTTGTCATTAGTGCAACAAAAAGTGCTAAGCATCATGGCCGAAAACCGGTGACCGCTTTTCGGAAATGATGCTGAGCGAGGTTGCATATGATTCGTGATGAAGTGTCGAAGGCTCTGGCCGCGCTCCAGGCGCATCGCGCGGAGATTGGCTCGCAGAAGATCGCCGATTTCTTCCGCGACGATCCGCAAAGGTTCGAGCGCTTCCATGTCGCGCTCGATGACATTTTCTTCGATTTCTCGAAACATCGAATCAATGAGAAGACGCTCACGCTGCTTCTCGATCTTGCCCGCGCGGCAAATGTCGAAGCGCGCCGCGCGGCTCTTTTCGCCGGCGAGGCGGTGAATGTGACCGAGAACCGTCCGGCTCTGCACATGGCGCTGCGCAAACTCGATGGGCAGCCAGTCTTTGCGCGGGGACAGGACGTGATGCCGGACGTGCTCGCGGAACGCGCGAAAGTGGAAGCCTTCGCGGAAGCCATCCGCAAGGGCGAAATCAAGTCCTCAAGCGGCGAAACTTTTACCGATATTGTGAATATTGGTATCGGCGGTTCGGATCTTGGCCCGCGGATGGCGGCATATGCGCTCGCACCTTTTGTTGCCGATCACCTCACCTTGCATTTCGTCTCGAATGTCGATGGCGCCGACCTTGGCGACACGCTGAAAAAACTGCCGCTCGCGACAACACTTTTTATCGTCTGCTCCAAGACTTTCACGACGCTGGAGACGATGACCAATGCCGAAACAGCGCGCAAGGCCGTCGCTGAAAAGCTCGGCGAGGCGGCGGTCGCCGATCATTTTTGTGCGGTCTCGACGCAGCTCGACAAGATTGCCGCCTTTGGCATCAAGCCGGATCGTGTATTCGGCTTCTGGGATTGGGTTGGCGGGCGCTATTCCATCTGGTCGGCTATCGGGCTGTCGCTCGTCATCGGGATCGGCGCGGAAAAATTCGAGAAATTCCTGCTCGGTGGTCAGGATATCGACAAGCATTTCACCTCGGCGCCGCTCGAGACCAATGTGCCGGTGCTGATGGCGCTGCTTGGCATCTGGTATCGCAATATCTGGGATTTCGCGACGCATGGCGTCATCCCTTATGACGAGAGAATGGCGCGGTTTCCGGCCTATCTCCAGCAACTCGACATGGAATCGAACGGCAAATCGGTCACTGTTGGAGGTACGCCGGTTGCTTCGCAGACTGCGCCGATCGTCTGGGGTGAGCCCGGCACCAATGGCCAGCACGCCTTTTTCCAGCTTCTGCATCAGGGCACGGAAATCGTCCCCATTGATTTCCTGGTCGCGGCGCAGCCTTCCGATGCCGATACGAAACATCATCAATTGCTCTTTGCCAATTGCCTTGCGCAATCCCAGGCCCTGATGCAGGGCCGCACGCTCGACGAGGTCAAGGTGCTATTGAAGGCGCAGAATCTCAGCGAAGAGGCGATTGAAGCGCTTGCGCCGCACAAGGTTTTCGAGGGCAATCGGCCGTCGAGCACCTTCCTTTACAAGCGGCTGTCGCCGCGTGTTCTCGGCCAGTTGATCGCCCTCTACGAGCACAAGGTCTTTGTGCAGGGCGTGATCTGGGACATCGATTCCTTTGATCAGTGGGGCGTTGAGCTCGGCAAGGAACTCGCCAACAAGCTCACTCCGATCGTGCGCGATGCGCAAGCCTCGACCGAAGGTCTCGATGGTTCGACGGCGGGACTCATTGCGGAGGCACGCAAGCACAAGAAGGGGTGAGTCCGCCGTAACTGATTGTCGCGCAGCGCAATACAAGCGCGGCCTCGCATGAAAGGAAGGACCGCACTTACTCGCCAGTTGTAACGACAGGCTTTCGCTTCCGTTGTTTAAAACCTTCGGAAGCACCCTTGCGATTGAAAGGTGTTGTCACGGAGACCTATGGAGTACGAGTGGGACGAAAGCAAAAGCGACAAAAACTTGCGAGAGCGAGGGTTTAATTTTGCCTATTGCACGCGTATTTTCGAAGGTGTGACTCTAGAAAACCGTGACAGCCGAAGAGACTATGGGGAAGTCAGGATACAAGCTATAGGCTGTATAGACGGCCGTATTTTCCGGGTCACATACACGGATCGAGATACGGAGGGCGGTCTGGTCCGTCGTATTATTTCTGCCCATATCGCTGACGACAGAGACCGACAAAGATGGCTATTGTTCGTAAAAGCTTGAACGAGGCCCGATTCGAGGCTCGCGTTGACCTTGATAGGCTTCAAAACACGACAAAAGCGGATATCCGCCGCCAAATGATCGAAGACGGCGAAAATCCAGACGATGTATCTGCGAGATTTGAACCGTCGATCAAATCGCTCAGGATGATGCTCGGCATAGAACAGGAATCATTTTCGAGGCTTATTCAGGTTCCTCTAGCGACTTTGGCGGAATGGGAAGAAGGCCGCGCGGAAATTGATCCGGCAACGAGGCTTTTGATCAAGCTTATTGCCAAGGATCCAAGCGCAATTGTCAGGATGCTGATTGAGCTGGCAATCGCGGATCCCATGATCGTCTCAAATTGAAATGATCATGGGCCTTTGCCGCCAGTCGCTGCCCGCTACTCGTCCTCGCCGAAGCGATTGGCCACGAGCGCCTCGATCGCATCGAGCGCTTCCATAGCTTCCGTCCCGGCCGCGCTGACGGTGATCGTCATGCCCTGGCCAGCGCCGAGCGTCAGAATGCCCATGATCGAGGTGCCACCGACCTGCTCCCCGCAGCGTCCGACAGTCACTTCGGCCTTGAAACCATCGATACATTGCACGAGCTTTGCTGTCGCGCGCGCATGTAATCCCTTGCGATTGATGATGGTGAGGGTGCGCGCTATAGCGCCTTCAGGGACGACGCATTCGGGGCAGCATTCGGCTTCCCCGAGCTGAAGCTCGGCATGATTGATTTCGTCTGGCATCATTTTCCGCTCAAGACCCGGCTCGCGACGTAAATATACTTGCGTCCAGCATCTTGAGCCTGGATGACTGCTTGTTCAAGGCTCGACGCATCGCGCACCGACGCAAGCTTGATCAGCATGGGAAGATTTATTCCGGCGACGACCTCGACATGGGCGCCATTCATGACGGAAATGGCGAGATTCGAAGGCGTACCGCCGAACATATCGGTCAGGA
>DASQCU010000186.1:0-2939 GCA_035634575.1 Beijerinckia sp. | reverse complement strand
GCTTTGTCCCCGCCTATGCGGCAATGATGACTTTCAATGCATGCGTATCCGCCGCGCGCGCGAAAGTATCGTAAGCGTCGAGAATCTGATCGAGCTTGAAACGGTGCGTGATCAGCCGCGTCGGGTCGAGCTTCTTCGACTGCACTGTCTTCAGAAGCATGGGAGTCGTGACCGTATCGACGAGCCGGGTCGTGATCGCGATATTTTGCGACCAAAGCCTGTCGAGGTGAAGATCGACCTTGGTGCCATGCACGCCGACATTGGCGATGATCCCGCCTGGACCGACCAGATCCTGACAGAGCAGGAAAGTCGCGGGGACGCCGACGGCCTCAATCGCCGTATCGACGCCGCGCCCGCCGGTCAGCGCCTTCACGGTTTCAGCCGCCTTTCCATCCATGCTGTTGATCGTCTGAGTCGCGCCGAACTGCCGCGCGAGCCCCAGGCGGTTGTCGTCAAGATCGATCATGATGATCTCGGCTGGCGAATAGAATTGTGCCGTGAGCAGGGCGGCGAGGCCGATCGGGCCTGCCCCGACGATGGCGACGGTCGAACCGGGTGCCACTTTTCCATTGAGCACGCCGCATTCGAAACCGGTGGGCAGGATGTCGCTCAGCATCACTAGCGCCTCTTCATCGGCCCCTTCGGGAATTGGATAGAGGCTCGTGTCGGCATGTGGTGTGCGGACATATTCGGCCTGGGTTCCGTCGATTATATTGCCCAGGATCCAGCCGCCGGTGGTGCAATGCGAATACATGCCGCGCCGACAATATTCACATTTTCCGCAGGATGAGATGCAGGAAATCAGAACGTGGTCGCCGGGGCGGAAGGCGGTGACGCCGGCGCCAACGGACTCGACGATCCCGACGCCCTCATGGCCGAGGATGCGTCCGGGCGCGCAAGTCGCGACGTCTCCTTTCAGGATGTGCAGATCGGTCCCGCAGATGGTCGTTTTCACGATCTTCACGATCGCGTCACCGGGGGCCTCGATCTCGGGTTTGGGACGGTCCTCGATCGCCTTCAGGCCGGGACCACGGTAAACGAGCGCTTTCATGGGCGCCTCCTGTCGATGAGCTGCGGGTAAGGAGCTTCACCAGAAGGGGGCGCGCGGCACCTTGAGCTGGATCAACTGGAGCAGGGATTCAAAGTCATGGTGCTGCCAGAGAGGATCGAACTCTCGACCTCTCCCTTACCAAGGGAGTGCTCTACCACTGAGCTACGGCAGCCTTTCGCCATTTGGCGCGCTTGAAAGAGGCGGGGCATTCTTGCCATAGGCGCGCCGGTTACGCAAGCGGGCTTGCTAACAAGGACATGACAAACGCCTTCGGGCTTGTCTCCTGCGGCCAAGCCTTTTACAACGTTTTTATGATTTCCGGGCAGGATTGGATGGATGCACCGACCCAATCTTGGCTATGGGAGTCTTTGATTCCGCGTCAGTTTCTCCAAAATGCCTGGTCCGCAAATGGTCCATCGCGATTAGTTAGGTCCGTGGGAGCCGGCAGGATGTCATCCAGCAAGGATGAGGCGGACAAGGGCGAGGCATCGCGGGCGAAGGGCCCGGCGGAGACTTCGCAAGACGCCGTAAAAGCGGCGCAAAAACAGCGTCTGGCTGCGGCGCTGCGGGAGAATTTGAGCCGCCGCAAGGCGCAAATCCGTGAACGCCGCCAAAAAGACACCTTGAGCGATCAGGGCCGGGACGCGGATCGGAAATAATTTACCCTGAGTCGGCTAAGGATACAGGGTCTACAACAAAGCTCTTAAATAATCGGAGACAGGATGGATCGCATTCGAATCGTCGGCGGGCAGGCGCTCCACGGCAGCATCAGGATTTCAGGGGCGAAAAACGCGGCTCTGCCGCTGATGATCGCATCAATGCTGACACCGGAAACGTTGACGCTTGAAAATATTCCAAGCCTCGCCGACGTGAATATGCTTTTGCGCATTCTGGGGCATCATGGCGTCGATTATTCGGTCGATGGAAGGCGTCCCGGCAGCGATCCCCACGCGAGCCGCGCCATTCATCTCAGCGCGCGGTCCATCGTCGATATCATGGCGCCCTATGAACTCGTGTCCAAGATGCGGGCGAGCTTCTGGGTCATCGCCCCGCTTCTGGCACGGATGGGCGAGGCGAAAGTTTCCTTGCCCGGCGGCTGCGCCATCGGCACGCGCCCTGTCGATCTTCTCATCATGGTTCTGGAAAAACTCGGCGCCAGTGTCGAGATCGAGGCTGGCTATGTCCATGCCAGGGCGCCGCAAGGGCTGCGCGGCACGGAAATCACCTTTCCCAAAGTGACAGTCGGCGGCACCCACACGGCTTTGATGGCGGCGGCGCTGGCGCAAGGCCATACGCTTCTTGTCAATGCGGCGCGCGAGCCGGAAGTTGTCGATCTCGCCGATTGCCTCGTCAAAATGGGCGCGAGAATCAAGGGCGCCGGGCAATCGACCGTTGAAATCGAGGGTGTCGGCAGCCTGGGGCGCGCGACCCACAGGGTTTTGCCCGATCGCATCGAGGCCGGAACCTATGCGATGGCGGTCGCCATGGCAGGCGGCGATGTCACGCTCGAAGGGGCGCAGCCGCATGTTCTGCAAAATGCGCTCGACAGGATCGAGGAGGCGGGCGCCAGTATCTCGGCAACCAATGAAGGCATAAGGGTCAAGCGCAATGGCGCCGGGATTTCGCCGGTCGACGTGACCACCGAACCATTCCCGGGCTTTCCGACCGATATCCAGGCCCAGTTCATGGCCTTGATGACGAAGGCGAAGGGCCGGTCGAAAATCACAGAAACGATTTTCGAGAATCGCTTCATGCACGTGCAGGAACTCGCCCGTCTTGGCGCGCGAATCCGGCTCGAAGGGGATGTCGCCATTGTCGAAGGTGTCGAGACCTTGCAAGGCGCGCCCGTCATGGCAACGGATCTCAGGGCTTCCATTTCCCTCGTCAT
>DASQCU010000185.1:0-3110 GCA_035634575.1 Beijerinckia sp. | reverse complement strand
TCGAATCGGTGGCAGAAGCCGCGCGCGAATTGGGCGCCGAGATCGAGTTCCTGACCCCGCAAGGGTTCGCCTCAATTCCCCTTCCGACCTATAGTGAGATTCGGCTTGCCTTGGCAAGTGCCCGAACCATCGCCAAACGTCTCGAAGGGAAAGCGATCGATCACATCCATATCGCGACCGAAGGTCCGCTCGGCTTTGCAACCCGGCGCTTTTGTCTTCGGACAGGGCGGCCCTTCACGACGAGCTATCACACCCGTTTTCCCGAATATATCTTCACCCGCACGCGCATTCCCGAAAGCGTGACTTATGCGGCCTTGCGCCATTTCCACAATGCGGGCCGCGGGGTCATGGTCTCGACGGCGACCCTCGCCAATGACCTCGAAAAGCGCGGGTTCAAACATCTGATGTATTGGTCGCGCGGTGTCGATCACAACCGGTTCAACCCGGCCAAGGCCATTAATCTCAATTTGCCGCGCCCGATCTTCCTTTATGCGGGGCGCCTCGCACCCGAGAAGAATATCGAATCCTTCCTGTCGCTCGACCTGCCCGGCTCGAAACTCGTCATTGGCGATGGCCCATCCCGCCGCGCTTTGCAGGCTGCCTATCCGGATGCCCATTTTCTCGGCACCCAGACGAGCGATGTTCTCGCGGTTCACTATGCCTCCGCCGATGTCTTCGTGTTTCCAAGCCGCACCGATACATTCGGCATGGTGCTTCTCGAGGCCCTGGCTTGCGGCCTGCCGGTGGCGGCGCTGCCGGTGCCTGGCCCTCTCGACGTAATTGGTGCGAGCGGCGCGGGTGTGCTCGACATGGATCTGCGCAAGGCCTGTCTCGCCGCGCTCGACATCCCGCGCGAGAAAGCGCGCGCCCATGCCTTGAACTTCACCTGGACGGAAAGCGCCCGCCACTTCCTCGACAATATCGCCCTGGCGAGAACCGGACGCAGCATGAGCCCTGGCTTTTTTCGGGAGCTTTTCACGAAGACCACGAAGAAGATGCAAGCTTCCGTCTAGCTATCGCCTTCTCCAGCCAAGCTCCATCCCGGCCCCGTGCATGAAGCGGTTCCCTCTGCCCCAACCGAACTCACGGCGAAGTGAATAGGCAGCGGTTTCGGTTTCAGACCTGTCGATAAGCTGCCTCTTTTTGTGGCAGCAACCATCCCCATATTCCTTGTAACAGCAAGGATCATGAAGGATGTTCGACACTTCCCCTTCTTTCATACTCGATCAAGATAACCATGAAGTCGGCGAGGATCTCGCCGCCAACCGCATTCCTGAGCAGGAATCTGCTGCCCCGGACGAAGCCCAGGACTCCATCCAGACAGCCCTCCATGACGAGGCGCTTCTCGACGCCTATTCAAAAAGCGTGACCAGGGTCGTCGAGCGCGTGGCGCCGAGCGTCGTCCGGCTCGACATCCGCCGCGGCAATGGCACACGCGCGGGGTCCGGCTCTGGCGTCATCGTCTCGCCCGACGGGCTAATTTTGACAAATAGCCATGTCGTGCAAGGGGCCAAGCGCGCCGACGTGACGGTGCTCGATGGGCGGATGCTCTCCGGCCGTGTTCTGGGCGATGACCCAGACACCGACCTTGCCCTCGTGCGCATCGACGAAAATGCCGTGCTCCCCGCGGCCGCGCTGGGCGATTCGAAGAAATTGAAACCCGGCGAAATCGCCATCGCGATCGGCAATCCGCTCGGCTTCGACGCCAGCGTTACGGCGGGCGTCATTTCCGCGCTCGGGCGCTCCTTGCGTTCAAAAAATGGCCGCCTCATCGAGGATGTCATCCAGACAGATGCCGCCCTTAATCCGGGCAATTCCGGCGGGCCGCTCGTTTCATCGCAAGGGCTGGTCATTGGCATCAATACCGCGATCATCACCGGCGCGCAGGGCATTTGCTTTGCCGTCGCCTCGAATACGGCAAGTTTCGTTCTGGGTGAACTCGTCCGCCACGGCAGGGTGCGGCGCGCCTATCTCGGCATAGGCGCGGGAACCATTCCTTTGCCGCGTAAAATCGCATTGCGCCACGGCCTCAATCAAAAGACGGGCGCCGTCGTCAGCGCGGTTGAGCCGAACAGCCCGGCTGATCAGGCCGGCCTTCTGACAGGCGACATCCTTTTAAGCGTCGATGGCCTGCCGGTGACGGGCGCAGACGATGTCGTACGCCTCCTCGACGCCGACAAGATCAATCGCACGATCCCGCTCGACGTATTGCGCCGGTCTGATCTACGCCGTTTCTGGGTGGGCCTTCGGGAGCGAGAAGCTTAAGTTTTTCGCCGCGCCGCGCAGGACAAGCTGAGCCAAGATCTTGGCTTTTGGCAGGCTCCGAAAATAGATCCTCAATATCGCACCGCCCTTTCCAAGGAACAGGCGGTGCATACTATGGCCACTTTCTTTCCCATAAGCGATTTACCTGAAATGAACCTTGACTCCTTTGGCGTCAGGGCTCACAGAAGGAAGCTTCTCCCAGTTTTTATTGATTCTAATCTAGCACAGTCTTGTTGAGTAACCGGCCTTCGTGGTGTAAAGGTACAGAATCTTGAAGTTGCGCCGATCCAGGACCGCCGACCCGGCCACAACGGTAACCGCAAAGCACTGGTTTTCGTTTGCGGCTCATCAATCCGCCGCGCGGTTCATATGCTAAGGCCACCAAGGGGAGGATCTTTGGTCTATCCTTGGGCATGAAGGAGCTTGCAGCATGATCGGTGCTGTTATCATCGTTTTCCGCGAAGTGATCGAAGCCGGTTTGATCGTCGGCATCATTCTCGCCGCCACGCAGAAGACGCCAGGGCGCATGCCTTATATTTTTGGCGGCGTCCTCGCCGGTTTGATTGGCTCGGCTTTTGTCGCGGGTTTCGCCGGAATGCTCTCCAATGCCCTGGAGGGCGCGGGACAGGAGGTCTTCAACGCATCGATCCTCGGTCTGGCGGTTATCATGCTCACCTGGCACAATGTCTGGATGGCCCGCCACGGCCGCGAAATGAGCGAGGAATTGAACCGGATTGGCGGCGATATTCGCAGCGGCTCGAAGACGCTCATGGCGCTGGCCATTGTCGTCGGTGTCGCGGTCCTGCGCGAAGGTTCGGAAGTCGTTCTCTTTCTCTATGGTGTGC
>DASQCU010000184.1:0-1984 GCA_035634575.1 Beijerinckia sp. | reverse complement strand
AATGCTCGCCTCAAGTGCGATCGTTAAAACCGTGGCGGCATGCCTTGCGCGCCATAAGCCGCCCTTCATCGTGCTCGATCCGGTGCTTGTCGCAACGAGCGGCGATCCCCTCGGCACGCCCGACGTGGCCGAGGCCATTGTGAAACATCTTTTTCCGATTGTGACCGTAATCACCCCGAACTTGCCGGAAACCGCTCATCTGACAGGCTTGCCTGTGCCGCAAGATCAGGCCGGGATGCGCGAAATGGCTGAGCTTTTACATCGGCAGGGCGCACGGAACGTTCTCGTCAAGGGCGGGCATATGAACACGGCGACATCCGACGATGTTCTGTTCGATGGCGCGACATATCGTTTCTTTTCGGCGCCCCGCATCGCGACGCGCAATACGCATGGCACCGGCTGCACGCTCTCCTCGGCGATTGCTGCCTATCTGGCTCATGGCCTCAATCTGGCCGAGGCCATCGACGCCGCCAAAGCCTATCTGACCGGCGCGCTTGCGGCAGCCGATGCCTTAAGCGTCGGCAAGGGCGCGGGGCCGGTGCATCACTTTTATACCACAGGTCATAAAGAATGACCTGTGGTGCCACTCTCGAATTTTCAGCTCAACCTTTGAAAAAGCGAAAATTCGAGAAAGGAACCAAGGATCGCCTTTTGCGATCCTTGGTATTACAGCCGGATCTCGTCCGCATCCCAGGCGTAGCAGCCATCCGCCGTGGGCTCGAAATCGCCGAGATAAATATATTCTTCGAGCGCCATTACGATGTGATCGCATTCTGTCCCGGTCGGGGCCTTCCAGATCGCCATCGGAGGGCGGCGCTCGGTGGAGACGGCATTGATCGCAGCGATGACAGCGGGATGCGTCTTGAGAAACGACGCCTCGCTCAAGGCAATATCATTTTCGATGGCGATTTTCGGGTCGCGATAGTTGCGCCTTTTTTCCATAGGTCTTCCTTGCCCATGTTCTGGGCAACCCACATCGGATAAGCTCTAAAACGCACGCAAATCCGATGCCACCGGGCATTGGACACTACACGAACACGATCCGGCCTTCGACCTTGGCGGTGACGCGCTTTTCCGCCTCGATATAATCCATGACATCCTGCGCCACGAGCCTTGTCCCTGAATCCGCCGTCACATCGGACCCGCCCGCAAGCATCCAATAGCCATCGCCGCCACGGGCGAGAAAGTCATTCGTCGCGAGCTTGTAGCGCCGTGCCGGATCGAGGTCCTTCCCATTAATCGTGACGGATTTGACCCGCGCACCGGGCTTTGCCGCAAGGTCCGCCGTGACGATGAGCCCGCTCACCTGCGGGAAGCGGCCGCTCTGGCGCTCAACCTGCGAAAAACCGTTTTCAAGCGCGAGCCAAAGACTCCGCCCCTCGACATTGACCACAATGGTCTTGTTGCCGAACGGGAGCTCGTCGAGCACATCCCGCCGCGTGAGCTGCGTGCCCGTAGGATAGGTCCTGTTGCCGCGGATGCCGCCGCCATTGACGAGAGCAACCTCGGCATCAGCCGCCTTCCGAAGCGCATCGGCGACAAGATTGCCTATGGCCGATTCCTCCCCGCGTACGATTTCAGTACGGCTGTCGAGCGGGGCCTCAACGATCGCGAGCTCGACATCGAGGGTTTTCGCCAGGCCATCCTCATAGACGCGCACCTTGGCAAGAAGCACCGGGTCCGGATCGACTCTCGCCGTATCGGTGACTTTGAAATTCGGCCACCATGACAGGCTGCGCGCAGCTTCATTTTGCTTGAGCGCGACATCGAGATCGACGGTCACAATATAATTGGCGTCCTGCGCCGATTCCATCAGTGCGGTACGCCCGTCAAAATCAATGTGCAAATCATGATTATGACCGGAGAGGATGAGATCCACGACATGCGCATCCATCAAGGCTGTGCCGGTCGGCTTGTCGGCATGGATGATGGCGATCACGAGATCGGCCCCGGCGGCCCGCGCGGCCTTGGCCTTTTCCGTGAT
>DASQCU010000183.1:0-8699 GCA_035634575.1 Beijerinckia sp. | reverse complement strand
AAGAATCTGCCACTCACCGCAAGTCTTGGCGCTCTCGGCATCAATGGCCTGACGGCCTATTTAGCTTTGCATAAATTGGGCATGCCACGCCCTGGGGAGACAGTGCTTGTGTCCACTGCCGCAGGCAGCGTTGGCAGTTTCGTAGGACAACTGGCACGCAACGCCGGTTGCACTGTCATCGGCGTCACGGGCTCTCCGGATAAGGTGGACAGAGCGGTCGCACGCTACGGCTATAGCGCTGCGATCGATTACCGGCATGAGACCGATATTGCCGCCGCAATTGGTCAGCTCTGTCCGAATGGCATTGACATATTTTTTGACAACACAGGCGGTATGATCGCCGATGCTGCGCGCAATTTCATGCGGACCCACGGGCGGATCATCCAATGCGGCACTGCATCTGTCCCCAATTGGACACCGGTTCCAACTGGTCCACGTGTGGAACGGCAGATTTTAACCAAACGGCTCCGTTGGTCGGGCTTCGTCATCTTCGATCATGTCGCGGAATTTTCTGAAGCCGCTGCAGTGCTCGCCCGGCTGATTGAAGACGGCAAACTCGTCTATGATGAAGATATTGTGCGTGGGCTTGAA
Organism: Beijerinckia sp.; assembly: GCA_035634575.1. Taxonomy (GTDB): domain Bacteria; phylum Pseudomonadota; class Alphaproteobacteria; order Rhizobiales; family Beijerinckiaceae; genus Beijerinckia. The sequence continues at coordinate 8,108 of DASQCU010000183.1, read as the reverse complement.
AACGCCCCCGAAACCCTCGCCGGCTTATATAAAGGCGAGAACACTGGTAAAGCGATCGTCAGTCTTGTCTGACGATCATGGGGCGTCTTTAGTTTGCCGTGAAAACGTACATCAAAGCGGCTGAATCCTGAAATGACCGGGCAAGGGTTCAGTTCGCGCAGTCGATTGCAAAGAAGCCCCTCGGTTTTGAAGGGCTTTTTCAACGCCCGATTCAAATGTGACGGCTCAGAAGTTCCTTCATGATTTCGGAGCTGCCTCCATAAATTCTCCGCACGCGCGCATCCCGCCAGAGTTTGGCGATCGGATACTCGTTCATGTAACCTGCGCCGCCGTGGAGTTGCAGGGCCGCGTCCATGATTTCCCACTGCGTCTCGGTATGCCACAGTTTTGAGGCAGAGGCTTCGGCAGCAGTCAGGAGGCCGTTGACATGCCGGTTGATCGCCCAATCCAAATGCGCCCAGCCGACTTGCAGTTTTGCTGCCATGTCGGCGAGATTGAAACGGGTGTTCTGGAACTCGAAAACGGCTTTGCCGAAGGCTTTGCGTTCCTTGGTAAATTTCACCGCCTCGTCGAAGGCGCGTTGGGCGGCAGACTGCGCGCTAATCGAAATTGAAAGCCGCTCTTGCACGAGTTCGCTGACAAGATAGATAAAACCCCGGTTCTCTTCCCCGAGAAGATTGGTGACGGGAACACGAACGTCGCTGAAAAACAATTCGCTGGTATCAGAGGAGAACTGGCCGATCTTGTCCAAATTCCGGCCGCGCGAAAAACCTGGCCGGTCAGACTCGACAAACAGGAGGCTAATTCCCTTGGCGCCTTCCTGCGGATTGGTCTTGGCGACAACGATAATAAGATCGGCATTCTGGCCGTTTGTGATATAGGTCTTGGCGCCGTTGATCACATATTCGTTGCCATCGCGGCGCGCCGTGGTTTTAACCCCTTGCAAATCAGAGCCAGCGCCAGGTTCGGTCATGGCAATCGCGGTGATCACCTCACCCGTTACCATTTTAGGCAACCAGGTTTGTTTTTGCTCCTTCGAGGCATGATGCTGGATGTAGCCGACAGTGATGTCGGACTGCAGCGTGATCGTATCGGTCGAGCCGGCATAGCTCAACTCCTCATTCACGACCGCATTGAAACGAAAGTCGAGCGCAGGGCCACCAAATTCTTCAGGCACCGAAGGACAAAGCAAACCGGCCTCACCGGCCTTGCGCCAAAAGCTTTTGTCGACAATGCCCGCTTCCTCCCAATGCGCAAGGTGCGGCGCAAATTCCCTATCGAGAAAGCGCCGGACCTGGTCGCGGAAAAGGTCGAGAACCTCGTCCTGGTTGGTGCGGCTGGAGGTTTGCAACATCGTGCGTTCCTTGAACGAAAATAAGAAAGCGGACCCGCCAGCGCCGCTGAGAGATCATTTCGCGCGATTCATCCAGCGCCGCTGCGTTGGACGTGCATCGAAGGAGATCAAGAGCAATCCCGTATGATCAAATTCACGGCCAAGCGAGGCCGCTGCTTGATATTCGGCGATAAAGTCTTGGTTCACTCGGCGGCGGCGCGTAAAGCTTTCCGTTCGGAAAACAATTGGCGCGCGATAATAAGCTTCATGACCTCGATAGAGCCGCCGGCGATCTTGACAATGCGTGCATCGGCATAGGCCCGGCAGATTGGATACTCCCACATATATCCCCACCCGCCAAAGAGCTGCAAACATTCATCCACTGTCTTGCAATGCAAGTTCGCGGTAATCATTTTGGCGACCGCAGCATCAACCGGATCGAGCTTGCCTTGCATGAAAAGCTCAATGCATTTGTCGGTATAGACGCGGGCAACCGTTGCTTCCGCCTTTAACTCGGCGAGCTTGAATTGGGTATTCTGGAAATCCGCGATGGTCTGATTGAAAGCGCGGCGCTCCGCAGTATAATCCACGGTCCAGTCAATGACGGTCTCCGTGACCATCGCTGAACGGATCGCTTGTGCCAGGCGTTCCTGTGGCAACTTGGTCATCATCAACGGGAAGCCATTACCTTCGGTTCCCAGCATATTGGAAGCCGGCACCCGGAGGTTGTCGAAAAACAGTTCTGATGTATCTTGTGCGTGCATTCCAAGTTTATCGAGATTGCGGCCGCGTTGAAAACCTTTCCGGTCGGATTCGACGAGGAAAAGGGTAATGCCTTTTGCTCCCGCTGCGCTATCGGTCTTGGTGGCAAGCACTATGAGGTCGCAAAGCTGACCGTTGGAAATGAAGACCTTTTGCCCGTTGATGACGAAATCGTCGCCATCGCGCGTCGCGCGTGTACGGATCGCCTTGAGATCGCTACCCGCGTGCGGCTCGGTCATGCCCAAGGCGCCAATGGCCTCACCGCTCACCATCTTCGGAAGCCAATAGCGCTTTTGCTCTTCGGTTCCGAAGGAAAGGATGTAGGTAGCGACGAGATCCGTGTGGATCAGAAATCCTGGCCCGCTGGCACCGATGCGCCATAATTCCTCGAAAACAACGACATCGAACAAATAGTCAAGGCCAAGACCGCCATATTCCTCTGGCACGGTGCAGCAAAGTAGATTGGCGGCGCCTGCCTTAAGCCAGAGCTCACGCGGAACGATGCCATCCTTTTCCCATTGTGCATGATAGGGGGCGATCTCCTTTTCCATGAAGCGCCGCACGGTCTCACGAAACAGATTGTGCTCTTCTTGAAACAACGTGCGTTCTATCATTGTCCTATCCCGCTGGTCGACGTACAAGTCGTACGCTTACGTACGATTAGCACGGTTCCGCGTCTTATGCAACATCGAGCGCTTTTAATGTCGCGTAACCTAAGCCTAGCAAAGCATCATTTCCGAAAAGTGGGAGGCCGGTGTTCGGATAAAAAATGGCGCGAAAATAGAAGGGATCTAAGCTTGGCGAACCAACTAAATCCTGCTTATAAATTTCCAGCAAAAGCGGGTAGCGTTTCTGTGTCCGAAAAAGCGATAAAACCAGGACTTGGAGCCTCTTCCTGTGCATCCGAAGCAGGAAATGCGCTCGCTTTATACTCCGCTCTCCTGGTGCCATCCAAAGGGAATGGCCGATCGCGCCGGGCGGCTTTGCCGCCAGGGTGGCACCGGACTTTAGTCCCACGTCCCAATCGAATGAACCGGGGCGGTCGAAGGGCTTTCGGCCGGAATTTTCAGGGTGCTATTGGTGATCGCTTGCTCTTAACGCCTTGGAAAGGGGAGGGCAGGCTCGCATCGACGGCGGCGGCAGCTGCCGCGCTGGCCATCTTCTCCTTGATGGGCAATGTCTTGGCCAATAGCCACGGCTCAGGTCGCCTTTTTGTTGGGAAGGCGTCTTTTGGCCAAAATTTTGCTTGGCAAATTTTCCATATCGTACGCTTGCGTATGATAATTAATTGAGTTATTGGAGGATCCATCAAACATGGGATGGATCGCGATGGGGCAACGCTGCATCAAGGGAATTGGCGCCTATTTGCCACTGTTGCGGCTTGATCGTAAAGCCGCCGCGCGTGCGCTTGCATGGACAGGGCTTGCTGCCGGAAAGTCAGGACGCCGGGCCGTCGGTGGCTGGGATGAGGATGCGGCGACCTTCGCGGTTGAAGCGGCACGGGTGTCTTTGCCACCCGGGGCGGATGTCGGCAATGTTATTATGGCGACGACCTCTTCGCCATTTTTTGAACGCTCGCAGGCAGGTCTTCTCGTCGACGCGTTGCATCTGCCTAGTCATGTGCGGACCCTTGATGTTGGAGGTTCGCGGCGCGCTGCGGTTTCGGCTCTTCTTGCCGCCTTGCTTGATAATACTGACACGAATACGCTGATTGCTGCTGGCGAGCGTCGGCCGACGAAGCCAGGCAGCGCGTTGCAGCTTAGCTGGGGCGATGGCGGCGCTGCCGTCTTGGTTGGTAGCGAAGGAGGCGTCCATCTCCTAGGGTATCACTCGCTCAGCCATGACCTCGTCGATGTCTACTCCTCCCGGGTGCATCCCACGCCTTACCAATCGGAAGAGCGTTTCATTCGCGATGTGACTGTCGGCGAAATTTTGCGGCCTGCGATTACCGCGGCCCTGCAGACAGCCGGGATCGCGGCAGGAGATATTTCTGCCGCGATCGTCCCTGAGGCGGTCGATGGAATCTACAAAGCTTTGGCGGGAGCTATTGGCCTTAAGGCGCCGAATGTTGCCGAAAAAGCTGCCGCGGTTGGCGGCGACCTCGGCACCGCCCATCCGCTTTTTGCGCTCGCCTTGGCACTTGATGCCGCGACAGCCGGTGACAAGCTGCTGCTTGTTGGATTCGGGAGCGGCTGCGATGCGCTGGTGCTCGAGGTGAGAGGCCCAGTGCATGGGGCCGCATCGGCAAGCGCCGCTATGACGCATGGCGTCGTGCTTGATGATTACGTCCGATTTCTCAGCCTCAATGGATCGCTTGAGCTCGACTGGGGTCCCCGTTCCGAACTGGAGCAAAAGACGTCGGCCTCGGTTCTCGAACGTTATGGAAGAGACATGATGGGTTTCATTGGCGGCCGTGATCCTTCCGGTATCAGCCAGTTTCCCAAAAGCCGCATTCCGGTGGCTCCTGGCGCCTTGGCGGGTCAGGGCGTGCAAGACATCCGGCTTGCCGATGAAATCGGCAAAATTGTCTCGATCACGGCGGACCGGCTGAATTATTCACCTGACCCGCCCTTCCATTTTGGTCTTGTGCAATTTGAAGGCGGCGCCCGGGTACTCATGGAATTTACCGACATCGATCGCTCTTCGAGCCCGATGGTTGGCGATTCCGTTGCGATGCGCTTCCGGATCAAATCAATTGATCGCCGGCGGGGATTTAGAACCTATTTCTGGAAGGCCGTGCCACCCCAACGCCCGAATCTGGAGAATTGAGCCATGGCAACAGGTATCCGTGACAAGGTCGCCATTTTGGGAATGGGCTGCACCACCTTCGGCGAGCATTGGCACAAGGGCGCTGAAGATCTGATGGTTGAGGCTTTTGAGGAAGCCGTGGCCGATGCAGGGATTGAAAGGAACGCGATCGAGGCCGCCTGGCTTGGCAGCGCGTTGGATGATGTCAATGTCGGCAATTCGGCTTTGCCTCTTTCTTTTGCGTTGCGGTTGCCGCCAATTCCAGTCTCGCGTGTTGAAAATATGTGCGCTACGGGGACCGAGGCCCTGCGCGCCGCAACTTATGCGGTGGCTGCCGGAGCTTGCGACATAGCACTCGCCGTCGGCGTTGAAAAACTGAAGGACACGGGCTATGGTGGCCTGCCGCTCCGCACCAAAGGGCTCGCCAATGATCTGTGGATGCCTTACGGTTCGGCGCCCGGTTCCTTTGCGCAGCTCGCAGGCGCCTATGCGAGCTTGTATGGGATAGAAGCGAGCGATCTCAAACGCGCGATGGCGCATGTCTCCTGGAAGAGTCATCAAAACGGCGCGCTCAATAAAAAGGCGCACTTGCGCAAGCCGGTCTCAATGGAAACGATTCTTGGTGCGCCGCTCATTGCCGATCCGCTTGGCTTGTTTGATTGTTGTGGCGTGTCGGACGGCGCGGCGGCAGCGATCGTCACGACGCCGGATATTGCCCGTGGATTGGGCAAGACCGACATCGTCACGGTCAAAGCCGTTCAGCTCTCGGCCAGCAATGGATGGGAGAGCCAATATGCCGACTGGAACGGCGCTTATGTCCGCAACACGCGGGAAGCCTCAAAGCGCGCCTACGCGGAAGCGGGCATCAAGGATCCCCGCGCGGAGCTTGGTGTGACCGAGGTGCATGATTGCTTTTCGATCACTGAATTGGTGACCATGGAAGATCTCGGTCTTTCTGAAGAGGGTAGGGCGCCTTTCGATATTCTTGATGGCCGCTTTGACCGGACTGGAAGTTTGCCCTGTCAGATTGATGGCGGGCTCAAATGTTTCGGTCATCCTGTTGGCGCTTCGGGCCTACGCATGGCCTATGAAATCTACAGCCAATTGCTCGGCCGTTGTGGTGAAAGACAGCGCGATAACATTAATTTCGGTCTCACCCATAATCTCGGCGGTGCGCCTTACAATAGCGTCGTCGCCGTCTCGATCTTCGGACGGTTGAATTAAAGGAACGCAAGGATGGCAGGACGCTATTTCGAGGAATTCGAGGTTGGTCAGACATTCATTCATGAAGTCCGGCGAACCGTGACCGATATGGACAATATCCTGTTCTCGACGCTCACGCACAATCCGGCGGCAATTCATATCGACGCAGAATATGCAAAGACCACCGAATTCGGCAAGCCTCTGATGAACAGCATTTTCACCTTGGGGCTGGTTGTCGGCCTTTCGGTCTATGATACAACGCTTGGCACAACAGTTGGCAATCTCGGCTGGGAAGAGGTCAAATTCCCAAAACCGGTTTTTTCTGGCGACACTTTACATGCGAAATCGACTGTTGTTGCAATCAGAGAAAGCAAGTCACGTCCCACACAAGGCATTGTGACCTTCGAGCATCGCGGGTTCAACCAGCATGATGAAGAGGTCGCTTATTGTCGCCGTGTCGCGCTTATGTTGCGGAGGCCAGCATGAAATTGCGTTCGTTGCTTTTCGTGCCAGGCGATAGCGAAAAAAAATATACCAAAGCGGTCTCGAGTGGCGCCGATGGCTTGATTCTCGATCTTGAGGATTCTGTTGCGCCGAACAAGAAGCCCGAGGCGCGGCAAATCGTCGGGAATATTATCGCGGACGGCAAGCCACGGAATTGGAATCTTTGGGTGCGCATCAACGCGCTCGAAACGGGTCTTGCCTTGCATGATCTTGCTGCCATCGTCCGTCCCGGTCTTGAGGGCATTGTTGTGCCGAAGGCCAATGGAGATTTTGACATCGTTCGGATCGGCCACTATCTCGATGCGCTCGAAACGCAAGCGGGTATGCCTCTTGAAACGGTGAAGATCCTCGTTGTTTCAACCGAGACCCCGGCGGCCATGTTCAATCTCGGCAGTTATGTGCCGCCCCATCCGCGGCTTGTAGGTCTTACCTGGGGTGCTGAGGATCTTGCCGCCGCGGTCGGTGCCACCGCCAACAAGGAAGCAGATGGGGAATGGTCATTCCCCTACCGCTTGGCGCGATCAATGTGCATCTTCGCCGCGGCGGCGGCCGAAGTTTCTCCGATCGACACGCTCTATGCCGATTTTCGTGACCTTGAAGGTTTGGCGGCAAGCTGCCGGCTCGCTCGCCGTGATGGTTTTGTTGGCCGCATCGCCATCCATCCCGATCAGGTCGCCACCATCAACGAATGTTTTACGCCGGCGCCCGAGGATGTCGCACAGGCACGCGCCATTATCGATGCTTTCGCGGCTTGTCCCGATACCGGGACCGTGGGCATCAACGGAAAAATGTATGATATTCCACATTTGAAGCAGGCTCATCGCATCCTCGCTGCGGTGGAAACGGCATCGAGCCCTGGAGCATGACCCATGAATGCCTTTGCGTCTTTTGAACATGACAATGAAGATTTAAGGGCTCTCCGCGATGGCGTTCGCGCTGTCGTATCTCGCTTCAGTGACGATTATTGGCTGGAGCGTGACGAGGATGGCGCGTTCCCGCGTGAATTCCACCGTGCGATGGCCGATGCTGGCTGGCTCGGGATCACCATGCCGGTTGAGTATGGCGGCTCGGGGCTCGGTGTTACGGAAGCCGCAATCATGATGCATGAGGTTGCGAGTCATGGCGGCGGCATGGCGGCGACTTCTTCTGTCCACATCAACCTTTTCGGCCCGCATCCGATCGTCGTCCATGCCACACCCGAGCAGAAGTCGCGTTGGGTGCCTCGCCTGATCTCCGGCGCGGATCAGGTCTGCTTCGGCGTCACCGAGCCGGATGCTGGCTTGAACACAACGCGGATCAAGACCTTCGCGAAAAAGGTCGATGGCGGTTATATCGTACAGGGCCAGAAGGTGTGGACATCGACGGCGCAGGTTGCCAACAAGATCATGTTGTTGGCACGCACGACGCGTTATGAAGATGCCAAGCGTCCAACCGACGGCATCACCATATTCTACACCGATCTTGACCGCACCAAGATCGATGTTCACCGAATTCCAAAAATGGGGCGCAAGGCGGTCGATTCCAACGCGATCTTCATCGATAATTTATTCATACCGGA
>DASQCU010000182.1:0-4670 GCA_035634575.1 Beijerinckia sp. | reverse complement strand
CGGGCCAGACCCGGACAAGGCGGTCACCGCGTCGATCAAGCCTTCATGCGGGAGCCATTCGACCCTCCCGATCGCGCCTAGCAAAGCCTCCGCGATCGTCCGCTGGCGCGCGCTCACATTCTCATTCGCGGCAAGCCCGGTGATGCCGCGCCCGACGGCCGCGGGAAGGTTCGGCATGGCGCGGATAATGGCCTGCGCCTCAGGGAAACGATCCTTGATATTGGCGATGGTTTTCCCGGCGAGAATGGAAATCACGAGCGTATCTGCCGCCACGAGCGACGCCAGACCCGCAGCCGCGTCATCGAGCATTTGCGGCTTGATCGCGAGGACCAAAACTTCCGGCGGCGTGGCAGGCGCGGCAAGCGCGACACCCTTGCCCGAAGCGAGTTCGAGGATATGCAGCGAAGGCTGCGGATCGATGACATTAGCCCTCGCCGGATCGAAGCCGAGATCGAGCCAGCCCTGCAACATCGCTCCTCCCATCTTGCCAGCCCCGGCGAGCACGAGGGCGGCTGGGAAGCGATCCTCATCGTTCATGTCAGGCTTCGCCCTTGGTTTCGATCATCGCCTGATCAAGCGCATCGCGGCCGCTTCGGCCTGCCCAGACGACAAATTGGAAAGCCTGATAATAGCGCTCGCAGGCCGTGACCGCATTGGTCAATACGGACTCACATTGGTGTCCATTGAGATCCGCGCCGCCAGCAAGGATCAGGGCATGGCGAAACATGATGACCCCATCGTTCGGCCAGATATCGAAGTGACCGATCCATAATTGTTCGTTGATGAGCGAAACCAGGGAGAGGACTTCCTGGCGCCGCGCCAGGGGGATCTTGAGATCGAAAGCGCAGGCGACATGGAGCGCTTCCATATCCGAAAGCCAAGTGAAAGCAATATTATAATCAGTCCAATCGCCAGCGACCGAGATCGAAATCTCGTCCTCGTCGTCACGGTCGAAAGACCATTGGTTTTGCGCCGCCAGTCTTTCGATAAGGTCGACGGGATGTTCGTTGCGCTCGACTGCGAAATGCGAAAGCGACATTGATTGCCTCGAGACCATCCAACATGAAGATGCCCTCGCCTCGGAAGCGAAACGCGGCGAGATCCCAAACTCACGAGCAACACAGAACTCACGGAACACATGCCAAGTGTCGCAAAGAGCGAACCCTTGGTTCCTTTCCAGCAAATCGCTTACGCGCGAGAGCGACTTGCTGGAGTGGCGCCGCCTGTTCCTTCGGAACGGCGGTTATCAAAAGAGCGAATCGCCGCGACTCAGTCGCCGCCCGATTCGATGTCCAAGGAATCACAACGTGCCATCCCAATGCAACAGGAACCAAGGCTTTACCGGGGCTTGTCCCCGATAAGTAAAGGTTTCGATGCATTGCTTTTGGTTTTTTGGCTTGTGGATTTTTGGCTTGTGGATTTTTTGCGTGGCCTGAAGGCCGAGCTTCTACTGGCGACTCAGTCGCGTCTTGGCTAGATTGGGACCATGCTGCGCCGATTGAAGAGCAACGCCCCGCGCGTCGCGGATATTACGTCTTTCCAAGTCTCGCATTCGGGCGAGAGCTTTGCCATCAATCTCATTCGCAGTCCCACGGCGCGCCGCTACACGCTGCGCGTGAGAGCCGCGACGCGAGATGTCGTCTTGACGATGCCGGCGCGCGGCAGCCTTGCCCAGGCGCGCGCCTTTGCCGAGCGTCATGCCGCCTGGGTCGCCACGCGGCTGCAAAGATTGCCGGAACGGACGCCGTTCGGCCCTGGAGAAATGCTTCCCCTGCGGGGCGTCTTGCACAGGATCGTCCATGTGCAGGGGCGCGCATCTCCGGTGTGGATCACGGCGGGCGATGCCCATGATGCTATGGCCATGCCGTTTCTCTGCGTGAGTGGCGAGCCGCCGCATATTGCCCGGCGGATTCGGGATTTTCTCATTCGCGAAGCGCGGCGTGACCTCGAAACCGCGGTTTCACGGCATGGCATGAGGCTCGGACTCACCGCGAAGCGGATCACTCTGCGCGATACGACGAGCCGCTGGGGTTCCTGTTCAGCCTCGGGCTCGCTCAACTTTTCCTGGCGCCTGATCATGGCGCCGGGCTTCGTCCTCGACTATCTTGCCGCGCATGAGGTTGCCCACTTGCGGCACATGAATCATTCCTCCGCCTTCTGGCAGGTTGTAGCGCAACTTACACCCGACGTGGACAACGCCGAAGCCTGGCTGAAGGCGCATGGGCGAGAGTTGCTGCGCTACGAACCGGGGGATTGCTAAGCAGCCGCCGATGTTGCCCGCCCGACTCCAAGACTTTGCATGAAAGTAGCGATCGCCTGGGTGCGCCGGTCACAACCTAGCTTGGTCAGGATCGCCGAGACATGGCTTTTGACCGTGCCTTCCGTGAGCCCCAATTCCCAGGCAATTTGCTTGTTGAGAAGCCCGCGTGTCATGAGTTCGAGAATCTCGTACTGACGTTGGGAAAGCCGCCCAAGGCCCGGCGAGGCCGGATGCGCGACGCTCGCTTTTACAAAGGATGTGCGGCCAGACAGCAGGTCGGTCACCAGTTCGACGAAAGCCTGCGGTTCGGCGTCGGGATTGATCACGCCCGAAACGCCACGGTTCTCGAGAAGGCGAGAACCTGCATGGTCTGGCGAAGTCACGACGGCAAGCGCAGCGCCGCGCGTCCGCAGACAAGGCAGATCTGCGCCTCCGGGATCCTTGTCGAGGGCTGACCAGGCCGCAATATCGACGATGATAATCGTACCGGAACCCGCCGCGTCGAGGGCGTTGCGCGCGTCGGCAATGGTCGCAAAGCTCGAGACATCGGCCTTGGCCAGCGCGGCGGCCCGACTGAGGGTCGTCTCGATTGCAAGCCGCATGAGCGGCACGCCATGCACAATGATGATTTTGGAATTGAGGCTATTGACCAGGGGCTTTTCGATCGAATGCAAGGTGACCGAAGCTTGATCCATTATTTCAGCTCCATCGAACGACCATCCATCGTTGGAAGGAGGTGTAACCAAATGGAAGGATTGAATCTCTCAAAAAAGGGTCACTTTGCAAATTGTTTGCAAAACGACTTCGCAATGTTACAATTGTAATATGCGCCAGAAATTTTTCGCGGGCACCCAGGTGAGACGCCTGCGCGAAGCCCATGCCCTCACCCAGGCCGGTTTCGCCGAGCGGCTGAACATCTCGGCGAGCTACCTCAACCAGATCGAGAATAATCAGCGGCCTTTGACCGCCCCGGTGCTGCTCGGCCTCGCCCAGTCATTTTCCTTCGACCTCAACGCCTTCGCGCCGGAGGATACCGAGCGCCTCACCGCCGACCTCAAGGAGGCTCTGGCCGATCCGGTTTTCGCCGGGCTCGCCCCGAATGGCCAGGATCTGAAGACAATCGCCACCAATATCGGGTGGTTCGCCCATGCCTTCCTGCAATTGCACCTCGCCTTCCGCCGCACCAATGAGCGGATGCAAATGCTCGACGAAGCTTTTGCAACCGGACGCGCGGCGACCGAACACAACCCCGGCGTGCTTTTCCCGTATGAAGAAGTGCGCGATTTCTTCCACTATCGCGGCAATTATGTCGACGGTCTCGATCGCGCCGCCGAAAGGCTTGCCGAAGAGGCCATTGGCTTTGGCGACGGAGTCAAAACCGCGCAACTCGCCGACTATCTGTGGAAGCGCCATAGCGTGCGGGTCGAGAACGAAAAAGTCGATCCAATATCAGGCTTCATGCGGCGTTACGATCGTGTTGGCCGGGTCCTCTGGTTGCGCGAGGGCCTTGAGGCGTCAAGCCGCGCCTTTCTGATTGCGCATCAGATTGGCGCCATCGAACAGGCGCAGGAGATCGAGACGATTGTCGCGGGTGCGGGCTTCCGCGCCAATGGCGCCGCGGGCATTGCAAGGATCGCGCTTGCCAATTATTTCGCTGGCGCCCTGCTCTTGCCCTATGAGCGCTTCCTCGCCGCGGCGAAAGCGACACGCTATGACGTCGAGCGCCTCTGCCATATGTTCGGGACAAGTTTCGAGCAGGTGGGTCACCGGCTTTCAAACTTGCAGAGGCCAAATGCGCGCGGCATTCCTTTCTATTTTGTCCGGGTCGATCGCGCCGGCAATATTCTGAAGCGGCATTCCTCCACGCGTTTCCAATTCGCAAGGTTTGGCGGCACGTGCCCCTTGTGGAATGTGCATGAGGCTTTCGAGGCCGCCAATCGCACGCTGGTCCAGGTCGCGGAAATGCCCGATGGCGTGCGCTATCTCTGCATTGCGCGCGCCGCGACGAAATCGGTCGGCAGCCATCTTGCCCCCTCGCGCCATTATGCGCTCGGGATCGGCTGTGAGATCAGCTATGCCCAGGATGTCGTTTACTCGGACACGATAGACCTGAAGACCAACGCAGTGACGAAGATTGGCGTCAGTTGCCGTATCTGCGAACGCACCGATTGTTTGCAGCGCGCCGCGCCGCCGGTCGATCGCGGCCTCGTCGTCGACCCTGACCGGCGTGATTTCGTTCCCTTCCGCTTCTCGTGATGCTCACGGCAAGATGATAGAATCAAGAAAATTACAACGAACTATAATCGTTGACCATATTGTTTAATATAGATGGCGATAATCAATAGATGGAACCTATTGCCCACGCGCTCATTTATTCGTCAACTTCTCAAAAATGGAATGGCCAGTTGGT
>DASQCU010000181.1:0-2095 GCA_035634575.1 Beijerinckia sp. | reverse complement strand
GAAGCCCTGGCTGCTCTCGTCCAGACGGGATTCCTGTTCGCGATGGCCGCCTTCATTCTCATAGAAGCGGTCAGACGCCTCCTCCAAAATGACGTAGCAGTCGAACCGGGGCCGCTTTCCTATGCTGTGCTGATTGTCTCGATGCTCATCGATCTGGTGCGCTGGCGGTCCCTCCAATCGATCGCGAAAGCCACCAAAAGCGATGCGCTCGCCGCCGATGCCTTGCATTTTTCGAGCGATATCGTGGCCTCTGGCCTCGCGCTCGGCGGGCTTGTCGCGGCGCATTTCGGTTATCCGCAAGGCGACACCGTCGCGGCTTCGGGCGTCGCCCTCTTCATCGCAATTGCCGGATTCGAGATTGGCCGGCGTACCATCGACACTTTGCTCGATGCGGCCCCCAGGGAGCTCACAGATCAGATCCGCGAGATCATTCAATCGGTTCCCGGTGTCATCAAGATCGGCACGCTCAGGCTGCGGCCAGCGGGTGCCGAAGTGATTGGCGATATTGTGATTTTTGTCGCGCGGACCCTGGGACTCGAAAAAGTTGCCGCGATCAAGGCAAATGTCATCGCGGCGATTGCCACCGCCCATCCCGAGGTTTCCGTCACGGTTTCGACGCAGCCGATCGCCCTGGACGACGAGACCGTCCTCGAACGCGTCCTCCTGATCGCGGCAAGACGCCATGTTCGAATCCATCACGTGACCATGCAGGAGATCGACGGCCGCATTTCCATCAGTTTCGATGTCGAACTCGATGGCCAAATGCCGCATGGCAATGCGCATGAAATCGTGTCGGGCCTCGAACTCGAAATTGAGCGCGAACTCGGACCCGAGATTGAAGTCGAAAGCCACATCGAGCCTCTCGAACCGCACGAACTTCCGGGCCATGATGCGCCAGCCGGGACGCAGGCTGAGATTGCGAGCGCGCTCACACAAATGGCGCCGGAAGTGGGCGCCATTCGCGACATTCACAGCGTGCGCGTGCGCGAGACGCCAGCGGGGCTCGTCGTCAATTATCATTGCCGCGTCGATCCCGACCTCTCGGTCGATGAAGTGCATGAGCATGTGGACGAACTCGAACGCAGGGTGCGCAACAAGTTCACTGACATCGTGCGGATCGTCGGCCACGCCGAACCCTTGTTGCCGGCATGAGGCCGCCCGCATGAAAACGCCCGCCCAAAAGGCTTTGCCAATGCTTGCGGCGCTCATGCGCCAGAGGCGTTTTGCGCCTTTGTTCTGGTGCCAGTTCCTCTCCGCGCTCAACGATAATTTCGTGCGCAATATGCTCGCCATGCTGATCCTGTTCAGGCTCGGCGAAGCGCAAGCGGGTCCGCTGATCACTTTGGCGGTGGGGATTTTCATCCTGCCGTCGATTTTTCTGTCCGGGCTTGGCGGGGAAATGGCGGACGCCCATGATAAGGCGCGGATCGCGCGCGGCTTGAAAGGTGCCGAGATCTTCGTGCAAATGCTGGCGGCAGCGGGCCTTTGGCTGGCCTCGCTCCCCTTGCTTTATGCGGCTCTGTTCGGTCTCGGTATCATCGCGGCTCTGTTCGGCCCGATCAAATATGGGATCCTGCCAGACCATTTGGAGACGCGTGAACTCACCGCCGGCAATGCACTGATCGAGGCCGCGACCTTCCTTGCCATTCTCCTCGGGCTGATCGCTGGCGGCCTTTCGGCCGCGCATGGCCGCGCGCCAGAAGGCATTGTTCTGCAATTGATGGTGATCGCCTTCGCCTGTTTCCTGACGAGCCTCTTCATTCCAGCGACCGGGGCAGCCGCGCCTGGCCTTTGCGTCAATTTCAATCTGTTCGCTTCGACCCGCGACCTTGTGCGCGGGCTTCGCATCGACCCGAGGCTCTGGAACGGCGCACTCGCGGTCTCCTGGTTCTGGGTCAATGCAGCGGTTGCGGTTTCCCTTGTTCCCGTCATTATCCGCCACAAAATCGGTGGCGGCATTGATGTCGAGACTGCGATCACGACGCTGCTTGCGTTTGGTATAGGCTTCGGCTCGATCATGGCTGCGATGATCGCGCGCGGCCGCATTTTTTTGCGGCCGGTGCCTTATGCTGCGCTCGGCATGGCGTTTTTCCTG
>DASQCU010000180.1:0-1954 GCA_035634575.1 Beijerinckia sp. | reverse complement strand
CACTTTTGGAAAGGTGTCGGTGGTCATGATGGCGCGCGCCGCGTTCATCCACTCGCCGGGCGTGGCCTCGGTCGCAAGAGCGGCCAGCACGCCATCGAATTTGGTGGCGTCGAGCGGCTCGCCGATCACGCCGGTGGAAGCAAGAAACACTTCGCCCGCGCGGCATCCGACCGCTTTTGCGGCGATCGCGGCCGTCATTGCGGTCGCCTGCCGTCCGGTCTTGCCGGTGAAGGCATTTGCATTGCCGGAATTGACTACCAGCGCGCACGCGACCGCTGACCAGGATGATCCGAGTTTGGCCCGGCACCACTCCACGGGTGCCGAGGGGCATTTCGATTGGGTGAAGACGCCGGCGACCGCGGTGCCCTTGTCCAGGACCGCAAGCAGCACGTCGGTGCGGCCCTTGTAGCGGATGCCAGCCGCGGCCGCGGCAAGCCTGACGCCCGAAATCGCGGGCAGCTCGGGAACGTCGGTCGGGGCGAGCGGGGAGATGGCCATTTCTAACTCGTCATTGCCGGACTTGATCCGGCAATCCATCGAATAAGATGGATGCGCGGGTCAAGCCCGCGCATGACGAAATTGCTAATTTACTTCTTCGCCGGCGCCATCTTGGAATCGGCGGGCTTGGCCGCCTCGCTCTTCTGCGCAGCCGCCGGCTGATCCATGCGCTCGACCTTTGCGGTCTCCCGCAGCTTTGCTACGTATTCGGCCTGCGCCCGGCGCGTCACATAGGTTTCGATTTGGCCCTTGACTTGGTCAAAGTCCGGCGCCTTGCGGGCCCGCTTCTCCTCGACCTTGATGACATGCCAGCCGAATTGCGATTTCACGGGGTCGGAAATCTTGCCGGGCTCGAGCGAGAAGGCAACGGCAGAGAATTCCGGCACCATCTGATCCTTGGTGAAGAATCCGAGATCGCCGCCATCGGAGGCGCCGGGGTCCTTGGACTTCTTCTTGGCGAGTTCGGCGAAATCGGCGCCCTTCTTCAGCTCGGCGACGATTGCCTTGGCCTCGTCTTCGGTCTCGACCAGGATGTGCCGGGCGTGAACCTCCTGTTCGCCCTCGATCTGCTTGGCCGCCTCGTCATAGACCTTCCTCATGGCTTCTTCGGTCGTCGCGGCCTTGCCTTCGGCCGCCAGCAAATTGTCCATCAACAGGCGGTTGCGCGCGAAGGCGAGACGGGCCTTGAAGTCGTCGCGGTCTTCGATCTTCTTGGCTTCCGCTGCCTTGGAGACGATCTTCATGTCGATCAGGAAGGCCAGCACGTTTTCCTTTTTGCTCGCCGGGTCCATCTGCGCAAGGCTCGGCCCGAGTTCCTCCTCCGCGAGCGTGACATCGCTCTGACGGATTTCTGAGCCGTTCACCTTGGCGAGCACGGGGTTACTATCCTCCGCCCGCAGCGGCAGGCCGGCGAGCAGAACCATCGCAAGACCAGCCGTAGCGGCGGTGCCGAGGCGAGCACGCATGCCGAATTTCGCGAGGGATGACGAGGTGGTCATGGATAATCCTTATCTTCAAAGCCAATAGGCTTGTTTGGGGCAGGGGCTATTCGGATGCCGCGCGACAGTCGCCCAATCAAGCGGTGTTGGCAACGCGAAAAGTCTGTCAAAATCATGAAATCCTTGAAAGCCGAGGGCTTGCTTTCGAGCCTTTGCGAACCATTTTCGGCGTTCCCGGACACGCATTCCGGACGCGATGGGGCATCCGTCAAAATGCCCGTTTCCGGCGACGCAGGGCGCAGGATCGAGGCCCGGTATGAACGTGCCTCGGGCATAGTTTCGAGCTGAAAATCGCAGGCTCCGGCCGCCGTTGACAAGGCTTGAGCCCAGCCATATCTCTGCCAAACCTAAGTCGATGGCGATAGCGCTTTTTTTGCTGCGTTTTGGCCGTTGAAGCTTGGATTGCTGAATTCCCACTCATTCGACGGAAGATCCCCCGGTGGGGGCCCGCCCGCTGC
>DASQCU010000179.1:0-4198 GCA_035634575.1 Beijerinckia sp. | reverse complement strand
ACTTCCATTGAATGTGATAGAGTATTTTCGGCAAATCGCGATAGGAGCGCACATAGGCACGAAAAATCTCGGTGATCATGTCCTCATTGGTCGGACCGTAAAGAAGCTCGCGCTCATGGCGGTCCTTGAGGCGCAGCATCTCCGGACCATAGGCTTCGTAGCGGCCGGTTTCGCGCCAGAGATCGGCGAGCTGGAGGGTCGGCATCAGAAGTTCGATGGCCCCTGCCCGGTCCATTTCCTCGCGCACGATCTGCCCGACCTTCTGCAATACGCGCCATCCCAGCGGCAGCCAGGCGTAGATGCCCGCCGCCTCCTGCCGGATCATGCCGGCGCGCAGCATCAGGCGATGCGAGACGATCTCGGCCTCTTTGGGATTTTCGCGGAGAATGGGCAGAAAATAGCGGGATAGACGCATGAGATGAGACGATAAGGTTTACGAGGACGATTCGGGCCCGCAGCGGGCTTGAACAAAGGGTTTAAGGCCCCCGGCGCAGAAAGGCAAAGGGGGTGCCGGATTTTGCCAGCATCGTCATGTCTTTTATACCGCCGTTCCGCAGGAACAGGCGGTGCCACTCCAGCAGATCTTTCGCGTAAGCGATTTGCTGGAAATGAACCCTGAATCCTAAAGGATTCAGGGTATATGATCGAGGGAGCAAAAGGGAGGCCGGTATCATCTTCCCGGCTCTCTCATCCCCTGACCGGGCACAAGCATTCTGGAATTTTCACGATGGAAAAACGTAAACTTGGCGCATCCGGGCTTGAAATCGCGCCGCTCGTGCTCGGCGGCAATGTTTTTGGCTGGACGGCAGATGAAGCCACGTCTCTTTCCCTGATCGATGCCTTCGTCGATCAGGGTTTCGACTGTATCGACACCGCCGACACTTATTCGATCTGGGTTGAAGGCCACAAGGGCGGCGAATCCGAGACGATTATCGGCAAATGGCTGCAAAATCGCGGCAGGCGCGACAAACTTACCATCGCGACCAAGGTCGGCGGCGATATGCGCGTGAAGCGCGGCCTCTCGAAAGAACATATTCTCGCCTCGGCGGAGGCCTCGCTGAAGCGGCTCAATACCGATTACATCGATCTTTATCAGGCGCATTTCGACGATATATCGGTGCCGCTCGAAGAAAGCCTTGAGGCTTTCGGCCTGCTGCAACAGCAAGGCAAGATCCGCGCGATTGGCCTTTCCAATTATGTCGCGCCGCGCGTCAAGGAAGCCCTGGGGCTCGCCCGCGACAAGGGACTGCCGCGCATCGGCGTGCTCCAGCCGCATTATAATCTCGTCTACCGCTCGCTGTTCGAGGGCGATCTGCGCAATGTCTGCGAGCGGGAAAATCTGGGCGTCATTCCCTATTACGCGCTCGCCGCCGGGTTCCTGACCGGCAAATATCGCGATGTGAAGGATCTATCCGGCAGCAAGCGCGCCGGAACCGTGAACCATTATCTCGACCCGCGCGGCCTCGATATTCTGAGTGAGCTCGACAAGATCGCGGCGCGGCACAACGCCACTCCAGCGCAGGTCGCGCTTGCCTGGCTTTTGGCGCAGCCGAGTGTCACCGCGCCCATCGTCAGCGCTACGAGCCTGAAACAGCTTGAGGAAATCGTTAAGGCGGTGACGCTGAAGCTCGATCTGGCGGCGCTGGGTCGGCTCGACAGGGTGAGTGCTTAAATTGCACCTGCGCCGCGGGCGTTCTCTCGACCCAGTTCGGTGGCGGGAGTAGGATGGGCTACCTTCTGCCAAGGAAGAGCTGATCGAAGCACTTGCGCGAAACCCTGACCATCCTCGCGATTGTCCTGATCCTGATCCTGACCACCGCCCTGGTCGGGCCTTATTTCGTGGATTGGACCGCGCAAAGGGGTCTTATTGAGGCAGAGCTATCCCGGGCGCTTGGCGAGAAGGTCCGCGTCAGCGGGCCGATCGATCTCAAGCTCCTCCCAAGCCCCTATCTCACGGTCGATCAGGTGGAGGTGGCAGACAAAAGTGCGAAGACCCGGCTGGCGGCAGAGGGATTGCGGCTCGAAATCGCCGTCACACCTCTCTTGCGTGGCGAAGTGGATTTCATCGAAGCCAAATTGCAGAGCCCCCGGCTGGCGCTTGAACTCGACGCCGACGGTTCGTTTGCTGGCCCGGTTGACGCACCGGCTTTCAGCAAGGAAATGCGCTTCCAGCGGATCACGATCCAAGACGGCGCCGTGACCATTAACGATCCCGCGCGCAATCGAAGCTTCATCCTCGACAAATTCGATCTCGATGCGGAGGCCGCCTCGCTGTCCGGCCCTTTCAAGGGGGAAGGATCTTTTGAGGACAGGGGCAAACGCATCGGCCTGCATTTTTCGACCGGCAAGCGCGAGGGGCGTGAGCTGCGCCTCAAGCTGATTACCACTCAGACTGATACCCTGCTTCGCGCCGACCTCGACGGGACTTTGTCTTTGGAGACCAGCCAGCACGGTTCGATCACGCCCGCCTTCACCGGCAATGCCCGTTTTGATGGAGCCTTCAAAGGCCTCTCGCAAGAGCCCTCCGAACCCGGACTGCCCTGGCGTGTCAGCGGCGCGCTCAGCGCCGATCCGGCGCGGGCAAAAATCGATGATCTCGAATTGCGCGTTGGCGACGAGGACCATTCCTTCACGGCCATGGGCGCAGCGGAGATCGCGCTTGTTGGCGCACCCAAGGCCAGCGTGAGTTTGAAATCGCGCCCGCTCGATCTCGATCGTTTATTGGGCGGAGCGGAGGAAACCGGCATGCCGCGCCTTGCCGCCGCGCTTCAAACGCTGATGACCGGGCAGGCGGCGGCTTTTCTGCCTTTGCCGCTTGCGGTGAATTATAGCGTCGATGCCATGTCGCTGGGAGGCGAAAGCCTTTCCAATCTCGCTCTGGCTCTCGCCTTCGGCCAGGACAAAGGCGCGGGTCTTCATTTTGAGGCCAATGGACCGGGCCGTTCCAGGCTCGTTCTTGACGGAGACCTCGCGACCGGCACCGCTTCGGGTTTTGCGGGCAAGATCGAGGCGAGCGCGGGCGATAGCTTGAGGCTCGCTGATTGGCTTGGCGCGACTTTCCCGCAATGGGCCCCGCCCCGGCGCACCCTGGCCTTTCGATCCTTCGAACTCACGGGAAAAGCGAACATCTCCGGTTCCGGCGCTTTCGTGCAAAACCTCGATCTGCGGCTCGATCGCACCAAGCTCTCCGGCACCCTCTCCTTCACGCGCGCGACTGGCCGGATGCCCCCTCGCCTCTTCGCCGATCTCGTCGCGCCCTCGCTCGATTTCGACGCCTTGCCGGATCTCGCCACGACAAAAGACATGGCGGCAGGGATGGATCTTTCGCTGAGTCTCGAAGCCCATGGGCTGAAGTTCAGCCGGATCGGACAGGGGACGTTAGAGGCCGGCAATCTGCGCCTCAAATTCGTGAAAAACGATGACGAGATCCGGCTCGATCGTTTCACCGTGCAAAACCTCGGCGGCGCCAACCTGAACGCCAGTGGCTTGATGAAGGGCGAGACGGCCCATGCCGATGCCAAGCTCGACGCGTCGCGGCTCGATGGTTTCGCAGCTCTGCTGGCGCGCCTCGTGCCGGGACCGGCGGCTGAAGCGCTTGCTTCGCGCGCGGGCGCTCTTTCTCCTGCGCAAATCAACTTCTCCGCAGATGCCAAAGCACCGCAAGGCCAGCTTTCAATCGAGGGTCTCACCTTGGAGGGGAAGGCAGGCGCGACACATATTTCGGCGCACATCAATCCCGACGCAAAGGCCGGACTTGAAGTTGCGGCCCTCGTCGAAGCACCGGAGGCAGGGGCCTTGCTCCGCCAGCTTGCGGTGCCCCTCCCGCCCTCGAATAGGATGGGACAAGGTCGGATCGAGGTCAAAGCCTCCGGGCCCATCTCAGGGGGACCTTTGCAAGCCAAACTCAATGCTGCGCTTGCAGGAGCGAAACTCAATTTCGACGGCCAAATTGGCACCGATCTCATCAAGCCTTGGGCAAAGGGCGCTTTCCATTTGACCAGCGCCGATCTATCGCCGTTGCTGCGCGCCTCCACCTTGGCCTTTCCCGATCTTGCGGCAAAATTGCCAGCAGAACTCGCAGGCGATATCAGCTGGACCAGCGAGGGGCTTGCGTTGGGGCAACTCAAAGGCTTGATCGCGGACGCACCATTTTTCGGCTCTCTCGCTTACGAGATGAGTTCCGGCGCAGCCAAAAGTC
>DASQCU010000178.1:0-2806 GCA_035634575.1 Beijerinckia sp. | reverse complement strand
ATTCTCACTCAAGCGGCAGAGCTTTTTCCGCTGCCTCGGCGCTTTTTAGTCGGCTTCGTTCAAAAGCGTCTCAAGAAGCAGATCCCGCACCCCGCCTTCCCCCATATCACCTTTGCCCGAGCTCTGAGCCGGGGGACCGCTCGCATCAGACAAGGCCTCGACGTCGCACGCTATAGCGCGGCCTTGGACCCTTCAGCGATCGCCTGCCTGCAATATACGGGCGGTACAACGGGCGTCAGCAAGGCTGCCATGCTAAGCCATTCAAATCTGATCATGAATGTGGCGCAATTCGTCTGCTCGGCCTGTCCCGACGTTGATGAGAAGGACAGGGTTCTGACCGTTCTGCCGCTCTACCATGTCTTTGCTTTCACGGTGAATTTTCTCGGCTTTTTCAGCCGTGGCGGACACAATTTCCTTGTTCCCAATCCCCGCCCGCTTGGCAATCTGCGCAAGGCTTTCGAGAAATACGAGATCACCATTTTCACCGGCGTCAACACCTTGTTCAACGGTCTGTTGAACGAGTCCTGGTTTCGCGCTCATCCGCCCCGCTCCTTGCGCCGGTCCTGGGCCGGTGGCATGTCTTTGCAGACCTGTGTCGCCAAGCGATGGCAGGACCTCGTCGGCAGTCCGGTCATCGAAGGCTATGGCTTGACGGAATGTTCTCCGGTGGTCGCGTTCAACCCGACGCATCGGCCAAAACCCGGCACGATCGGCGTTCCGCTTCCCTCAACAGAGGTAAAATGCGTCGATGGCGAAGGCCATGAGGTTGCGCTCGGCGAGGCCGGCGAACTCGTCGCGCGCGGACCGCAGACCATGGCCGGCTATTGGCGTCAGCCGGGCGAAACCGCGAACGTGCTTCGCGACGGCTGGCTCCATACCGGCGACATCGCGACCATGGATGCGGAAGGCTATTTCACCCTCGTCGACCGGGCCAAGGATATGATCCTCGTCTCGGGCTTCAATGTCTATCCGAATGAAGTCGAAGGCGTTCTAGCCGGTCTGCCGGGCGTGAAGGAATGCGCGGTGATTGGCGTGCCGGACGCGGCAAGCGGTGAGGTTCCGCAGGCCTTCGTGGTGCGCAGCGATCCCGCGCTCACCGCCGAGGCCGTACGGCGCTACTGCAAAAAGGAGCTCGCCAGCTACAAGGTGCCACGGCACATCGAATTCCGCGATGATTTGCCGAAGTCGAATGTCGGCAAGATTCTGCGCAAGGATCTGCGTCTGGAAGCCGCCAAACACAGGAAGGCCTGATGCCAAGGATCGCAAAAGGCGATCCTTGGTTCCTTTCTCGAATTTCCGCTTTTTCTTTAGCGTTGAGCCGAAAATTCGAGAGTGGCACCACAGGTCATTCTTTATGACCTGTGGTATGAATCAGACCTTCACCAGCGCAGCAGGCGCCAACCCGCGATTGCACCAACGGCGGTCACGATCGCTACCCCCAGCGTGTACCAGGTGGCGACGAAGAAAGGGGAATCATCCGGGCAATGCGTGGCATAAAGCGCCGCACCAATCGCGCCGGAGAGAAGACCCGCCACCGCCCCGGCGAGCCCCGGCCGGGTCGGCGCGCCGTGCCGCAAGGCGATCAAGACGCCAGCCAAGGGGGCGAGAGCAAGCAGGGGAATGCTCTTCAGGCAAAAGGCCGCATTGGATCCAATGAGTCTCTGCCCCCAAAGGACTTCAGGGACTGTCGCAGCCTCGGCCATGATCGACACCGCGAGCAGTGCCACAGGAATAAAGAGCAGCAAGGCAGGACGCCGGACCTCCGCACCCGGCCGGGCCAGACGCAGAACGAGGGGGCCGGACAAGACAGCCAGCAACAGGCAAAGCGCGATTTTGAAGGAGATGCGCGGCTCGCCAAGGAGCGCGATGAGGTGCGGCCGCAGCCCGAGCAGGCTGAAATAGAGACCCAGCGCAATCGCCAGCGCCGGAACAGCAGCGACCGCCAGGACACGTTTCACGGGCGGGGACTGGATCTGGCTGTCCAGCGCAAGGGCATGAATGAGGTGATCGGTCTTCATCTTTTCGTCATCTCAGTTTGGCGGCAAGCGAGGCAAGGCCCCGATGCAAGGCAACGCGGACGGCCCCCTTGGTCATTGTCAGTTTCGTCGCGGCCTCATCGATCGAGCCGCCATCGACCGCGATGATCTTGACGACATTGCGCTGGCCCGCAGGCAAGCCGTCGAGATGCCGGTCAACATCGGCAACGATCATGCTGGGTTCAAAATCCTCATTCGCCAATACCTCTACAAAATCGTCTATCGGCAGGTTGATGCGGCGGCCCCGCCGACGCAAGGCATCCACGAGTTTATGCCGCGCGATCGTCCAGAGCCAGGGACCGAAAGGCGCCTCAGGCTCGAAGCTCTGGCGCTTGAGATGGATCGCGAGCAAAGTCTCTTGCACCACATCCTCGGCATCCGTGTCAGCCATGCCAGCCTGGGCGAGGCCACGCCGCGCCGCCTTGCGCAACACCGGGGTCAGCTGCGTGAGCAGGTTTTGATAGGCCGCGGCATCGCCCGCGATTGAAGCGCGCATCAGCGAGGCCCATTCCTTTTCTCGATCACTTGCGCGCACAAGCGCTCCATTGCTTATTCGGCCGATTGCGGCCTTGCGTTACGCAAATTCCGCCTGCCGATATCACGATTTCTTTATCCGTAACATTCGGGGCCAATGTAACACCGCTTCCTTCCCTCGCGAAGAAGAAGGCGTTGGCCGGATGCAATCGGGCCAAGACGGCGTCAAGCAGAGCCGTTCGCCATGCTTTCACACAAAAGGGAACAATCATGAAATCCAAAACCGAGATCACTGC
>DASQCU010000177.1:0-4000 GCA_035634575.1 Beijerinckia sp. | reverse complement strand
ACCTCCCGCCCTGCCCCACCAAGATTTTCATGTCCGCGTTGCGGCGCCAATCGCATCGCGCGAGATGAAACCGTGGATTTAAGAAGTTGTGAACCAAAAATGGCTTATGCCAAGGACCGCAAGGGGCGATCCTTGGTTCCCTTTTGGAATTCTCACCTTTTCAAAGGGTTGAGGGGTGGCATCATAGTCACGCCTCATGACTGTTGGTATTAAGTGTCGAGGCCGGTCTTGTCCCGTCCCGCCGGAAATGCGATCAACCGACCTCATCCAACTGCGCAATGATCCCGGTGCGCAAGATGTCGAAGGCGCGGTGAGGTTGAGGGAGGGCTGCCCGATCATGGTTGCTGATCCGATGATTCGGAAAACAATGCGCGAAGACCGGATTTTCCCTCTCGGCGCCCTTTGCGGGGCTCTTGCCGCGGCGCTTGCGCTTGCCGGATGCGAATCGGGGAGCGGGATTACTGGGATGCGCGGGGCCGGTGTCGCCGAGGTCGCCAATCAATCGCCGCAGGAAGCCTCCGCCAATATTGCATCGCTGACCGATGTCGTGCAACGCAATCCGGGCAGCGCCGAGGCGTTCAATACGCGCGGCGTCGCTTATGCGAAGATTGGCAAGTTCCAGGAAGCGATCGGCGATTTCACCCAGGCGATCAAGCTGGACCCGAACAATGCGGCGGCCTTCACCAATCGGGCGCTGGCCTATCGGCAGATCAATCGCAACGACGCTGCGCTCGCCGATTTCAACCATGCCATTGCCGCTAATCCAAATCATGCGCAGGCCTACCTCGGCCGCGCCAATCTCTTGCGGGTTCAGGGCAATCTCGAAGACGCCAAGGGCGATCTCGATCAGGCGATCAGGCTCAATCCGGAAAGTGCGCAAGCCTTCCATGCGCGGGGGCTGATCTATCAGCGCGAGGGCAATCACCCGCAGGCGATCACTGATTTCGACAATGCGATCGATCGCGACCCCTTTGCCGGGGCGCCTTATCAAGCGCGCGGCGCAAGCCTCATCGCCATAGGCAAGCCCGACAAGGCGATCGAGGATTTCAACGCGGCGCTCAATGTCGACAATAAGAACGCCGATGCCTGGGCCGGTCTCGGCCTTGCCTATGAGAAATCCGGCAATCGCGCCAAGGCGATCGAGTCCTACCAGCGCGCTCTGAGCTTTGATCCAAACAATCAGCTCGCCAAGGATGGTGCGGCGCGCGCCGGACGGTCACAGGGCTCTCTTTTTTAATCAGCTTTAACCTTCACCCCGATTTTGCCAGTGCGCTTGCACGCCGGTAGCCTGTTTGTCGACTTGCGGAGTGGCATGTCGTAGCGCCGAATGGATCGATCCGTGCCGTGACAAAATCGGGGTGAAGGCGCAGGACCTTTGCGTTGCCGTGCCGGGCCAACACGCGCACAATCTCGCTTGATAAATCTATAAAATAGATAGAGAATATATAGATTATAGGCCGCACGGCCTCGCGCGGCCGCCACGAAACGAAACGGAAATCATGAAAAGAAAAAAATCCCACCGGCGCGCTTTGCGCACCAGTCTGCCCCTTTGCCTCGGCTTTGCCTTTTCAACGGGCGCCTTGGCCCAGGATGCAGCGGGAGGACAGGTCGAGGGCAATGTCGAAGACGTGGTAGTGACCGCGCCCGACAATAATAGTGTGGCAGCAACCAGCCAGCAGCAGGTCGAGGAAAAACAGTCGGTCCCTGTCGCTTCGACGATTCTAACCGAGAAGCAATTGCAGGAGGCGCAGATCACCAACCTGCAAGAGGCGCAAAAGCTACAGCCCAGTCTCAACATCAAATTTGGCAATGTGCGGAATATCGCGATCAACGTCCGTGGCTTTGGCGCCTCGTCGTCGAGTGCGACCGATGCCATTTTCGGCGGTTCGCCAGTCTATGTGAACGGAGTCTATCAACCCTTCGTCGGACAGGCGGTTTTCGAGATCCCCGATCTTATCGGCGTCGAAGTTTTGAAAGGCCCGCAAGCGACTTCTGGTGGTCAGGATAACACCGGTGGCACGATCCATATAACGACGGCGCTGCCGAGTTTCGTGACGCAGCAGAATTTGATGTTTCAATATGGCAGCTATCATCAGTTTACCGTCAATGCGAGTGCAACCGGCGCAGTCGCCGATAGCGATAAAGCCGCCTTCCGCATCGCGTTTTTCAGTACCGACCAGGCAGGCTATCTTTACAGCACAACAAGCCAGCAAGTTTATGATGGCACGCATGACAAAGGTGTCCAGGCGCAACTTCTGCTTACGCCGACAAACGACCTGACAGCCCTTTTGACATTGAACTATTCCACCGTGACACAGGCTTGCTGCGTCTCGGCATTCGCTGGCGTTCAGACAGTTTATACCAATGGAACCCTGGTCTCGAATAATTACTATCAGAAACTGGCGAGAATAGGCGTTCCGGTCACAAACGCAGGGCAGCTGCTCTCGACCTATACGACCAATGGCCAGGGCTGGCAAAATACGGCGCAAGACACTTACGGCTTTTCGTCGAAGATCGATTATAATTTCAATGGCTATACGTTTGAATCAATTACCGCATTTTTCGACTGGGACTTCCACCCCCACAACGGATTCTCTTTAACGCCTGGGACGAGCTACATTATTGGCTCTGGCAGCCAAATCACCGCCAAATCGGTTGAGCAGCAAATATCGGTTTCGAGTCCCAAAGGCGGCCCCGTGGAGACAACGGCCGGTCTCTTCTATTTTTGGGACTTGTTGATTAATCGCGGCAAAACCGCGAATGGGCCACTCGCAGGCCTCTTTAGCGGCAGCCCGTCCACTCCTGCGCTCATTAACAATGTTGCGCTCAACTATCTCATGTATTCGGCCTACGACAATCCCACGACCAATGAGATAGCCCCTTTTATCCAGAGCGTCTGGCATGCGACGCCTGATTTCGATATTACCTCCGGCCTGCGCTATTCCTATAACATTAAAAGCAGCGATTTCGCCCAATGGGTGAGCAGCGCCGAGCCGCTCACGGGGCTAACCCAAGCCCAACAGGGACAGGTCATAACCGCTCGCAATAACTCCATCGGTCCCAACCGTTCTTGGTATGCGACAACACATCAGGGCATTCTGTCAGCTCTCGAGACCGCCACTTATAAGTTCAACTCAAATGCCATTGCCTATGTGACCGCAAGTCTAGGCGGCCGCGCGGGCGGTCCCAACCCCGCGAGCGGCAATGTGCCAACGACGCTTCCGCAAACCGTCAAGGCCGAGCATTTGGTTAATTTTGAAACCGGCCTTAAAGCCTCCTGGTTCGACGACCGTCTGATAACCAATATCGCAGCTTTTACGATGGTCGATTTTGATTATATCGCTTATCAGAGCGTCGTACTTGGGACGGCAACATCGCGATCTACCTTCCTGGCCAATGCGAAGCGTGCGAATTCACGCGGCGTCGAGCTTGATGTACGAGCCAGGCCTGTTGATGATGTGACGACCTTCGCGACATTGACCTATGACGACACGTTTTACGGGTCCTTCGACAATGCCGCCTGTCCTCCCGAAGTGACTGGCCAGACGACCTGCAGTCTCACCGGAAAGCCGCTCTCGAACACTCCGAAATGGGTTTTCGTTCTCGGCGGCGAATATAGCCACCATCTCGGATCGCTGCTGCAGCCTGTGATCGATAAGCCGCTGATCGGATATGCCGGCACGGATTTTACCTGGCAGAGCCGATTTTTCTCAAACTACGATGATTCGATCTATAGCATCATCAACCCCTACGGCATTCTCGATTTGCACGCCGGAGTAAGGTTCGAGGATAGCAGCTGGGATCTCTCGGCTTGGGCTCACAATGTGCTCAATAAACATTTCTACACTCAAATTTCGGCGTCAGCGAGCTTGATTACAGCCACCGTCGGCGCGCCATTTGAGGCTGGCTTCACCTTGCGGGCGAAGTTCTGACGCACCGGCCCAGTCTCCGCCATTCACAAAGCGATTATGCTGCAAAGACTCCTCTGACGCTGCCCCGG
>DASQCU010000176.1:0-4277 GCA_035634575.1 Beijerinckia sp. | reverse complement strand
CCGCCACGCCCGTCGCGTCTTCGCAGCTTTTATGGCGGGACACGTCCCCGCTGTCCAGTTTCCCTTTGGCCGCGGCAGCCATGCTGCCTGCCTCACGCCCTTTTGTGACCGGTCATGATTGAAGCTTTCGCCCTTCTCCTCCTGTGTCAGCTCGCCGGGGAAATCCTCGTGCGCGCGCTTGCCTTGCCCCTGCCCGGCCCGGTCGCCGGAATGATCCTCCTGTTCGGACTTTTTTTCTGGCGCGGCAACAACGGGAAGCCCGCGATTCCACATGAAGTCGGGCAGGCCGCTGATGGTCTTTTGCGCCATCTGGCGGTGCTTTTTGTACCGGCATCGGTCGGAATTATCCAGCATATTGGCCTTTTGCGGCAATATGCCGGAGGTATTGCGCTCGCGATCATCGTCTCGACCCTCGCGGCCTTGGCCGTGACCGCCCTGGTGTTCCACGCAACCCTGCGATTCCTCGCAAGGCGAAATGGCGCCGAAATCAAGGATCGCTCATGACCCCTCTGACCGGACGCGCAAACGACATCTGGGTTTATCTTGCGGCCCATCCCTTGTTCTGGCTCACCGCGACGCTCGCCACCTATGCGCTCGCCGAGCGAATCAGCCGCTTTCTCGGGCGCCCGCCCTGGGCCAATCCCTTTGTCCTCGCCACAGCCCTGCTGGTCGCTCTTCTTGCTGCGACTTCGACCAATTATCAGACCTTCTTCGATGGTGCGCAATTCGTGCATTTTCTGCTCGGACCCGCGACCGTGGCGCTTGCCGTGCCACTCTATCGCAATCTCGACCATGTGCGCTCGGCGCTCCTGCCTATATTGCTTGCTCTTTTCTGCGGATCTTGCACCGCCATTGTCTCGGCCGTTCTCGTGGCTGAAGCTTGCGGCGTGCCGCGCGTGATTATCGCCTCTTTGGCGCCGAAATCAGTGACGGCGGCGATCGCCATGTCGATTGCCGAAACATGGGGCGGCATCCCGACGCTCACCGCCTGTCTTGTCCTCCTCACCGGCATTTTCGGGGCGCTCTTCGCGACGCCCTGCATGAACCTGCTCCGAATCAAGGATGATGCCGCGCGCGGCTTCGCAGCGGGCCTTGCCGCGCATGGATTAGGCACCGCCCGCGCCTTTGAAGTCAGCCCCCTCGCCGGAACCTTCGCCGGCATCGCTCTCGCGCTCAATGGCGCGCTGACGTCCGTGCTGGTGCCTGTGCTTCTGCCTTGGCTGATGGCGTCGAGCTGAGGTGACTTTGATTGCAACCGACCCTAGCTAAAAGTCAATGACGGGGATGGGTTTTCCCCGCTGTTCATACTATATTTAGTATTAGGCGATCTGTTAGGCCCAGATTCTGGGGAAAAATCGGCTTTGCAGTTTTTCCTGCGTGGCCGTGGACCTCAAAGGAGTCAATCTGCGCACCCAATGCGCCTGAGTCGCGCACGGAATTTGGAAGGACTGAGCCATGCACATCGAGCGGCGCCATACCAAGCCCGATCAATCGCCCTATGCGGAGATCCTCTTTCAGACTGTGAAGAGCGAGATCCGCAATCCGGATGGCTCGGTTGTCTTCTCGCTGGAAGGCATTGAAGTGCCCGCCGCCTGGAGCCAGGTGGCGGCGGATGTCTTGGCGCAGAAATATTTCCGCAAGGCGGGCGTTCCGGCGCGGCTGAAAAAGCATGAAGAGCACGACGTCCCGCCGTTCCTCTGGCGCAGCGTGCCCGACGAGGCGGCGCTCGAAGCTTTGCCCAAGGCCGAGCGTTACGGTTCGGAAACCTCCGCAAAGCAAGTCTTCGACCGGTTGGCCGGGGCCTGGACCTATTGGGGTTGGAAGGGCAAATATTTCACCACCGAAGAGGATGCCCTCGCCTTCTACGACGAATTGCGCTTCATGCTGGCGCGCCAGATGGTGGCGCCGAATTCACCGCAATGGTTCAATACCGGGCTCCATTGGGCCTATGGCATTAACGGGCCGAGCCAGGGCCATTATTACGTCGATTACGAGACGGAAAAGCTCGTCAAATCGAAAACGGCCTATGAGCATCCGCAGCCGCATGCCTGTTTCATCCAATCGGTCGCCGACGACCTCGTCAATGACGGCGGGATCATGGATCTCTGGGTGCGCGAGGCCCGCCTCTTCAAATATGGTTCGGGCACCGGCTCGAATTTCTCGAAATTGCGCGGCGAAAACGAGAAGCTCTCCGGCGGCGGCAAATCCTCCGGCCTGATGTCTTTCCTGAAGATCGGCGACCGCGCGGCGGGCGCGATCAAATCCGGCGGCACGACGCGGCGCGCGGCGAAAATGGTCGTCGTCGATGTCGATCATCCCGACATCGAGGATTACATCGAATGGAAGGTGAAGGAGGAGCAGAAGGTCGCCGCCCTCGTCACCGGCTCGAAAGTGCTGAAAAAGGCGCTGAAGGCCATCCTGCGCGCCTGCATCAATTGCGAGGGACCGGGTGACGATTGTTTCAACCCGGAAAAGAACCCGGCGCTCAAGAAGGAAATCCGCCTCGCCCGGCGCGCCTTCGTGCCGGATCAGGCGATCAAGAAGATCATCCAGATGGCCCGCCAGGGCCGCACCAATATTGATTTTGCGACCTTCACCACCGACTGGGACTCGGAAGCCTATCTCACCGTCTCCGGCCAGAACTCGAATAATTCCGTGCGGGTGACGGACGTCTTCTTGCGCGCGGTGGAAGAGGATGGCGATTGGGCCTTGACCCGCAGGCTCGACGGCAAGGCGCATAAGGTCATGAAGGCGCGCGAGCTCTGGGACAAGATCGGCCATGCCGCCTGGGCCTCCGCCGATCCTGGCATTCAATATCATACGACCATCAATGATTGGCACACCTGCCCGGCGGCCGGCCCGATCACCGCCTCGAACCCGTGCTCGGAATATATGTTCCTCGACGACACGGCCTGCAATCTCGCCTCTTTGAACCTGCTGCAGTTCCGCGATTCCGCCACGAAAACTTTCGATATCGAGGCTTATGAACATGCCGTCCGGCTGTGGACCATGGTGCTCGAAATCTCGGTGATGATGGCGCAATTTCCCTCGAAGGAAATTGCGAAACTCTCTTATGACTATCGCACGCTCGGTCTCGGCTTCGCCAATATTGGCGGGCTCCTGATGTCGTCAGGGATTGCCTATGACTCGGACGAGGGCCGCGCGATCTGCGGAGCGCTGTCGGCGATTATGACCGGCATTGCCTATGCGACCTCGGCCGAAATGGCGGGCGAGCTTGGCGCCTTCGCGGGCTATAAGGACAATGCGCAAGCCATGCTGCGGGTGATGCGCAATCATCAGTGCGCCGCCCATGGCGAGGCTACGGGCTATGAGGCTTTGGCGACCCCGCCCGTGCCGCTCGATCATGCCGCGCTCCGCGATGCGGCCCTGGGCCTTCACGCCAAAGCCGCCTGGGACCAGGCGGTTGCACTTGGCGAACGCCAAGGCTTTCGCAATGCGCAGGTCTCCGTCGTCGCGCCAACCGGCACGATCGGCCTCGTGATGGATTGCGACACGACCGGCATCGAGCCCGATTTCGCGCTCGTGAAATTCAAGAAACTCGCGGGCGGTGGCTATTTCAAGATCATCAATCGCGCCGTGCCGGAGGGTCTGCGCACGCTGGGCTATAGCGAGGCGGAGATTGCCGAGATCGAGGTCTTTGCCGTCGGCCATGCCTCACTCCACCAAGCGCCCGCGATCAACCATGCGAGCCTGCGTACCAAGGGCTTTACCGAGGCCAAGCTGCAAGAGCTCGAAGCCTCCTTGGCGGGCGCTTTCGACATCAAATTCGTCTTCAACAAATGGACGCTTGGCGCGGATTTCCTGACGACCGCCCTCAAGGTTCCGCAAGAAAAACTCGAGGATCAGAATTTCGATCTCTTGAGCTTCCTTGGTTTTAGCAAGGCCGAGATCGAGGCCGCCAATATCCATGTCTGCGGCGCGATGACAGTCGAAGGCGCGCCGCATCTCAAGCTGGAACATTACCCGATCTTCGATTGCGCCAGCGCCTGCGGGCGCACCGGCAAGCGCTTCCTCTCGGTCGAGAGCCATATTCGCATGATGGCGGCGGCGCAGCCCTTCATTTCCGGCGCGATCTCGAAGACGATCAACATGCCGAATGAGGCAACGATCGAGGATTGCAAGGACGCCTATCTGCTCTCCTGGCGGCTCGCCTTGAAGACCAATGCGCTCTACCGCGATGGCTCGAAACTCTCGCAGCCCTTGAACAGCCAGCTGATCTCGGACGATGACGAGGAAGCGGAAGAGGCGATCGAGGC
>DASQCU010000175.1:0-5450 GCA_035634575.1 Beijerinckia sp. | reverse complement strand
ATGGCATCTATTCTTTCTCGATTCTGCTGATCTCAAATCTCAGTTCGCTCGTCTCTTTTGCGATCCTTCTTTGGGGTCTGTCGGAAAACTTCACCCTGCCTTATACGCAGATCGCCTTTCCCGGATTTTTGTTCTGGGTGGCTCTGATCTATGCGGGGATCGGCACGGTCGTCACGCATCTCGTTGGCCGCCCGCTGGCCGGGCTGTCATTCACGCGCCAGAAATATGAAGCCGATTTTCGCTTCTCGCTCGCGCGCCTGCGCGAATATAGCGAGCAGATCGCCTTGCTCTCGGGCGCACCGACCGAGCAAGCTTCGCTGAAGGCGCGTTTCGCCTCGATCATCAAGAATTATTTCGAGATCGTCTCCTGCCGCAAAAAACTGACCGCCTTCACGGCTTCCTACGGGCAGGTCAGCTCGGTCATTCCCTATGTGGTGGCTGCGCCCTTTTATTTTGCAGGCAAGATCACGCTCGGCGTCATGACGCAGACCGCACGGGCCTTCGAGCGTGTCAATGAGGCTCTCAATTTCTTCGTGACCTATTATGTTTCGCTCGCCGAATTCAAAGCCGTTCTCGACCGTCTGAGCTCTTTCGACGCTGCGATCGAGAAAGCCGAGGCCATGGCATCGCTGCCGCGCAATACCGCCGACAGCCTTCGCGCGAAAGAACACGTCCACCTCGATGATGTGGCGCTCCACCTGCCCGACGAACGCACCATTATTCGCGGCGCCAATCTGACATTTCCGGCGAATGAGGCGGCTCTGGTCACGGGGCCGTCAGGGTCGGGAAAATCCACCCTGCTGCGTGCGGTATCGGGCATATGGCCCTTCGGCGATGGCACCATCAACCTGCCAGACAATGCGCAGGTGATGCTTCTCCCGCAAAAGCCTTACATCCCAATCGGCACATTGCGCGCCGCCGTGACCTATCCGGCAGCCCCCGAACTTTACGACGAGCAGGAAATCCTCGATGCGCTTGCTGCCGTCAAGCTCGATAACCTCCTCGACAAACTCGACACGGAGGATCTCTGGTCGCAATCCCTTTCCGGCGGCGAACAGCAACGCCTTGCAATTGCCCGCGCGCTGCTCGCCAAACCCGACTGGCTCTTCCTCGACGAAGCGACAGCCGCCATGGATGAAGACATGGAAGCGCTGATCTACACCGTATTGAGTGAAAGACTGCCGGGCACGACTCTTGTCTCAATCGGGCATCGCGCGAGCCTGGCGCAATTCCACAGACGCCACTTCGATATGCACGCGACGGCGACCGGGATCTTCACGCCGGTCGAACGCGCGGCGGCCAAGGCGGCGGAATAGATGCGATGGCCTCAAAGCCCGCGTTTGAACCGCAAGGTTCCCGTCGAACCTTTGACGAGAAGGTCGGAACCTTCAACGGACCACGCGGGGCCGGAATGGAGAATGGACAGATAGGCCCGTTCCAAACCCATGCGGCCCGCATCGCACATCTTGCGGGTCATGGCGACCGGCCCCATGGCGAGCCGCATTCCACGAACAGGGTAAAGCGTGGCTGAAAAAGTATTGCATCCGGAATAGCCCGAGCCGCGAAAATTAACGTCTATCGTCAGCGAGGGGGAATCGCCCGATAGCCGCCTGCCATTGAGTTCGGCAAGTATCCAGTTCGCTCCCGTCGGAAACATGCGGTCTTCGGTCTTGCCCTGTGGCCCTTCCGCCGATTGGCCATGCGGCCGGGCGGCAACAGGTGTTACGCCGATAAGGGTGCAGATGACGGCGGCGGGAATCCGGCTTCGGAAAAATGAATCGAGCTTCATGGCAAACGCGCGGCAAGTTTTTCATAAAGCGGATTAGCCGCCGAGAAGACATAATCTTGCGCTGCGACCGTCACATATTCGGCGCCCTGTGCGATCAGCCAATCGGCAAGCGGCGCGACTTTGTCGTTGGGGCAGTTCAGAGTTAAGCGGCCATCGGCTCCGTGCCAGCGCAGACGCGCGGCGAAAAGCGTCTTCGCCGCGCCCAAAAGTTCCCCGCCAAACTTTGTCAGCACGCTTGAAACTTCGCGGGTGGTGCGCGCCTCTTCCTCAGCCGCTATACGCGACAGAATGACCCGCGCTTGTTCGCGCGCCGCCGCGCTCCAGTCGGCATTGAGCGAGGCGACGAGATTGGCTTGCGAGGATAGAATCGTGCCATCGTCGAGAATCTTCAGCGCGTTGGCGAGAAGCGTCGCCCCGGTTGTCGTGATATCGACGATGAGTTCGGCTTGGCCCGCCGCCGGAGCGCCTTCGGTTGCGCCGAGACTTTCAACAATCCGATAATCGGTGACATGCCGTTCCGCAAAGAAGCGCCGGGTCAGATTGACATATTTCGTCGCGACCCGCATCCGCTCGCCCCGCTTTGCGCGGAAGGCCGCTGCGACATCTTCGAGATCGGCCATGGTGCGGACGTCGATCCAGGCGCGAGGGACGGCGACAATGACATTGGCGAAGCCAAAGCCGAGCGGCGTTAAAAGCGCGACTTTGCTATCGGCATCGCCAATCGTTTCGCGAATGAGATCCTCGCCGGTCACGCCCATATGGACGCTGCCTGCGGCCAATTGCGCGACAATATCCGAGGCCGAGAGAAAGGCGATCTCGACGCCGTCCAAGCCTTTCAGCGTGCCGCGATAATCGCGCGAGCCCCGCCCCTGCACAATGTCGAGACCGGCGCGGGCGAAGAAGGCCGCGGCATTTTCCTGCAAGCGGCCTTTGGAGGGCACCGCCAGCACGAATGAAGCGCTGTTCATGCTCTATCTCCCGTGCGCCATTCGTGCAGGGTTTCGACCCAGATCGCCGCTCCGACAGCGGGAATATCCTCGCCCGCGCCAAGCGAACGCAAAAGCCGGTCATAGCGCCCGCCGCCAACGATCGGCTTTTCGTCGGGTCTTTGCCGGTCATGCGCTTCAAAAACAAAGCCCGTGTAATAATCGAGATTGCGTGTGAAGCGCGTGGCGAAGCTCAGACTCGCCACATCGTGGCCCCGCGCGGCCATAAAGCCAAGGCGCGCGTCGAAACTGTCGAGCGTTGCGGAGAGATCGAGACGGGCCTCGGCGGCGAGCTTGCGCAATTGCGCTGAGGCCCGATCCGGGTCGCCTTCAATTGCCAGAAATTTCTCGATGATCGCCTGTTTTTCCTTAGGGAAGCCTGCGCCGGTCTTGAATGCCGCCTGTTCCAGGAAACGGTCGGCAATTTCCGCAGGAGTGCGGCCGCCAACAGCTGCAATGCCCGCAATCGAGAGAAGATCCTCGACGAGCGCACGCGCGCCCTGCTTGTCGGCACCTTCGAGCACCGCGAGCACGCCTGAATGATCGGCTCCCGTGCCCTTGAGGCTCGCGCCGAGGATTGCTTCGAGCGGCTTGCCTTGGCCATGGCCGCGGAGAATGCGCCTTCGCCATTGCGGCGTGAGATCGAGCGCTTCAAGGAGCCTTGTAAAGAGCCCGGCATCCGCGATGCGCACGGCAAGGTTGTGCGCCTGTCCAGCTTGCGCAACGGCTTCAAGCGCAAGGGTCAGGATTTCGGCGTCTGCCGCCTCCCGGTCGGTGCGGCCGAAACTTTCGATGCCGGCCTGGACGAATTCGCTGGGCCGCCCCGAACGGTAGCGAAACACCGGCCCGCAATAGGAAAAGCCCGCGCTTACCCCGGCCTCCGGCGAGGCGAGATAATGCCGGCAGACCGGAATCGTATATTCCGGCCGCAAGCAATATTCAGCTCCCGAGACATCGCTCGTCAGATAGAGCTGGCTGCGAATATCCTCGCCCGAATCGAAAAAAATCGAGGCCGGTTGCAGGATCGAGGGTTCGCAGCGCTGATAGCCCGCCGCGATCAGATAGGCCGCGACCGCCTCTTGCAGCGGGCGATCATCGACAAAAGACAAGGACCTGTCGGCCAAACAATCCCCCGGAGCCAATCTCTCGAATTTTCGCCTCTCTTTAGCAAGCAAGCGCCAGCCGGGCGACAGGTTTTGCCGGAAAAGGTGAACAGGGGCCCTGCCCCGTGCCAGAAACTCAAGCGTGCCGGTTCAAAACCTCGCGTACCGCCTCGACGAGCCCGGCCTCATCCACCTCAAATTGCGCCTTCGCACGCAGTTCCACATAATCCGCGCGGTCCTTGGTCGAAGCCGCGAGTTCGGCGCCAAGCACAAGATCGCGAATCGTGACTTTCGGGCCATCCTTGTGTTCGCGCTCGTTCGTGCCCTGAATGACTGCGCAGATCGAGCCGCGCTTGTCGGCATATTTCAGCTGCGCATTCATGCCGGAGCTTCCGAGATAAAGTTCCGCCTTGATACCCGCGGATCTCAGCTGCGTGACGAAACCTTGGTAACGGGCGACCTGATCCTTGTCGAGGACGAGCACCACCACGGGGCCGCGTTGCGCTTCGCTGGTCACGATTGGAGAATGAATGGCTTTCAGCGCGGCAAAGAGCCGCGACACGCCAATCGAAAAGCCGGTTGCAGGAACATTCTCGCCGCGAAAGCGTCCGACCAGCCCATCATAGCGTCCGCCGCCGCCAACCGAGCCGAAGCGGATCGGCTTGCCGTCATCGCCTTGTACTTCGAAGGTCAGCTCCGCCTCGAAAACCGGGCCAGTGTAGTATTCGAGCCCGCGCACCACTGATGGATCTATCCGAATAGATGATGCTTCGAATACATCATTGTATCCTGCCCGATAAACCAACTCCTCTATTTGCCGAAGCTCCTCTACGCCTTGCCTACCTATATCGGATTGGCCGACTGCATTTTCGAAATTTGCTAATGTCGCTTTATTAATTGACAAACCGGCGTTGACAGCCGAGCCTGCTTCTTGCCAGCCCGTGAAATTCAGAACCTGCGTTATTTCCCGCTCGGATAGGCCCGCCCCCTTTGTAAAATCTCCGGACTCATCTCTACGCCCAGTGCCGAGCAGGTTCCAAACGCCTTCAAACCCAAATTTATCAAGCTTATCAATTGCCCGCAGAACAGTGAGGCGCCGCCCGGCATTTTCCTCGCCGCCGAGTCCGATCGCCTCGAGGACGCCATCGAGCACCTTACGATTATTGACCTTGATCACATAATCGCCGCGCTTGATGCCGAGCTTTTCCAGCGTATCGGCCGCCATCATGCAGATTTCGGCATCCGCCGCGACCGAGGCCGCACCGACCGTATCGGCGTCAAATTGCATGAACTGCCGGAACCGGCCCGGCCCCGGCTTCTCGTTGCGAAACACATAGCCCGCGCGATAGCTGCGATAGGGCTTGGGCAATTTGTCGAAATTCTCCGCGACATAGCGGGCAAGCGGCGCGGTCAGATCGTAACGCAAGGACAGCCATTGCTCGTCATCGTCCTTGAACGAGAAAACGCCCTCGTTCGGCTGGTCCTGATCGGGCAGGAACTTGCCCAGCGCCTCGGTGAATTCGATGAAGGGCGTTTCCACCGCCTCAAACCCGTAAAGTTCGTAAGAGTCCT
>DASQCU010000174.1:0-5821 GCA_035634575.1 Beijerinckia sp. | reverse complement strand
GCATCGAGCTTGCCGGCGTCAATCGCCGTCTGTATGCGGCCAAGATTGACCTCATTATAGTCGGTTGAGAAAGGGTTCCAGAACCCACGCTTCGGCAACCGCCGATGCAGAGGCATCTGACCGCCTTCAAAACCCTTGATCGCAACACCGGTCCGCGCTTTCTGGCCTTTGACACCGCGCCCGCTGGTTTTGCCTTTGCCCGAACCGATCCCCCGCCCGACGCGCATGCGCGATTTGGAGGAGCCCGGATTGTCGTGAATGTCGTTGAGATTCATGCCAAGCCCCTCACTGAGCCTCGATGATGCGAACGAGATGCGCAACTTTTGCGATCATCCCACGCACGGCGGGGGTGTCTTCGAGCGAGGAACGCCGGCCGATCTTGTTAAGGCCAAGCCCGATCAGCGTGGCACGCTGACTCGCCGGCCGGCCGATCGGGCTTTTGATCTGCTCCACAGTGACGCGAATTTCCGAGGTCGTCATTACCTATCTCCCTCAGGCTTCCGCCGCCGCTTCAGCATCACCACCCTGGCGCCGCGCCTGCAAGGTGGAAACCTTCAAACCGCGCCGCGCCGCGACTGCCCGGGGTGAGTCTTCACTTTGCAGCGCATCAAAAGTCGCCCGGATCATATTGTACGGATTAGATGATCCCTGCGACTTGGCAACGACATCATGCATCCCAAGCGTCTCGAAAACCGCACGCATGGGGCCGCCCGCGATTATGCCTGTGCCTGCCGGGGCCGCACGCAAAACAACCCGACCCGCTCCATGGCGGCCGTTGACGTCATGATGCAAAGTACGCCCCTCGCGCAACGGGACACGGATCAGCGCACGTTTCGCCGATTCCGTCGCCTTGCGTATGGCCTCCGGCACCTCTCGCGCCTTGCCATGCCCGAATCCAACCCGGCCTTTCTGATCACCGACGACGACCAGCGCCGCAAAACCAAACCGGCGACCACCCTTCACCACTTTCGCGACGCGATTGATGTGGACCAGTCGATCCACGAATTCGCTGTCGCGCTCTTCCCGATCACGGCCGCGACCGCCGCCGCCTTCACCTTCACGCGCCATTGCTCTTTTCCGTCACTTGCGCGGCAACCTACCTGAAACTTACCGCTCGCTTCGAATTCTAATAGGAATACATCCATCCCGCCGCCTCTTCTCTTTCCGCAGGCGTCGGAAATGGATTTCTAACCTTTCTCGACCTTTGCCTTAAAAAGACAGGCCGCCTTCCCGCGCACCTTCGGCGAGCGCCTTGACACGCCCATGATACATGTACGACCCGCGGTCAAATACAACCTCTTTGATCCCTGCCTGGGTTGCACGCTCGGCGATCAGCTTGCCGATAACCTTGGCCGCATCGACGGTCGCGCCAGTCTTCAATGCATCCCGATTGCCTTTTTCGAGCGAAGATGCAGCAACCAAAGTGCGCCCTTCCCCGTCATCGATGATCTGACAATAAATCTGTTTGGAAGACCGGAATACCGAAAGACGCGGTTTCCCATAGGCACGCGCCCGCAACGAGCGTCTCACCCGCGCCTTGCGGCGATCTGTCGCCTGATTGTCCTTTGCCATGACGCTGGGTCCTGCCTTTCAAACTTTACTTCTTCTTGCCTTCCTTACGGAAGATGAATTCACCGGCATATTTCACACCCTTGCCCTTATAGGGCTCTGGCGGACGCAATGCCCGGATCTCGGCGGCAATCTGTCCGACGCGCCTCTTGTCAATTCCGCTGATCGAGACTTCAGTTGGCTTCGGCGCTGCAATCGCAATACCTTCCGGAATTGGATAATTCACATCATGGCTATAGCCAAGCGACAATTGCAGGTTCTTGCCGGCAACCACCGCTTTGTAGCCAACACCGGTAATCTCCAGCTTGCGCTCGAAACCCTTCGACACCCCGATGACAAGATTATTCACCATCGAACGCGTCATGCCCCACATGGCACGTGCCTTCTTGGTGTCCGAACGCGGACTTACCGCAATCTGATTATCGGCAAAGGCAACGTTCACATCGTCAGGGGCGGTGAAATGAAGTTCCCCTTTTCCACCTTTGATTGAAATCGCCTGTCCGTCAACCTTCGCCGTTACACCAGCTGGAATGAGGACCGGCTTCTTTCCGATACGAGACATGAGACTATTTCCTCATCCTTTTCCGGTCAGAAGACCTTGCACAGGACTTCGCCGCCGACGTTAGCTTCGCGCGCCGCATGGTCCGCCATGACTCCCTTAGGGGTGGACATGATCGTGATGCCAAGTCCATTCGCAACGCGCGGCATCGCGTCGACTGCGGCATAAACCCGCCGTCCTGGCTTCGACACGCGCTGAATCGTGCGGATCACCGGTTGCCCGTCAAAATATTTGAGCTCTATTTCAAACTCGGTCCGGCCATTGCCATATTCGGTTGTCGAATAGCCGCGAATATATCCCTCCGATTGGAGGACATCGAGCACATGCGCGCGAAGCCGCGAGCCTGGCGTTTGCACCTTGCCCTTGCCGCGCATCTGGGCATTGCGAATACGGGTCAGCATATCACCCAACGGATCGTTAACCGCCATGATCCGCTCCTTCCTACCAGCTCGATTTCACGAGACCAGGGATCAGACCCTTGGAGCCCAATTCCCTCACAGCGATGCGCGACATCTTCATTTTGCGTGTGAAGGCGCGCGGACGCCCGCTGATTTCACAACGATTACGCAGACGTCCAGCCGAGGAATTACGCGGTAATTCGGCAAGTTTGAGCCGAGCTACGAAGCGCTCCTCCATGCTCAACGTTTCGTCATTCGCGATCGCCTTCAAGCGTCGGCGACGCCCGGCAAATTGTTTGACCAGCTCCGCCCGATGCTTGTTCTTTTCGATCGAACTCTTTTTAGCCATGAACCTCTACCTCAGGTTTCCGCGTTTGAGACTGTTCCATCTCACTGCCGGAACGGGAAGTTGAAGGCACGCAGAAGCGCGCGCGCCTCGTCATCAGATTTTGCCGAAGTGCAGACGATTATGTCCATGCCAAGCACGCTCTCGGCCTTATCGTAATCGATCTCAGGAAACACGATATGTTCCTTGATGCCCATGGCGTAATTGCCACGCCCATCAAAGCTCTTCGGATTAAGACCCCGGAAGTCCCTAACCCGCGGCAAAGCTATCGTGACAAGACGATCGAGAAACTCATACATTCTGGTCTTGCGCAACGTCACCTTCGCACCGATCGGCATATTTTCGCGAACCTTGAAAGTCGCGATTGCCTTGCGAGCCCGGGTAACAACCGGCCTCTGTCCCGCAATCAGGGCAAGATCGGCCGCAGCGAGCGTTACACGCTTGGTATCGTTCACCGCTTCGCCCACGCCCATATTGAGAACAATCTTCTCAATGGCCGGAACTTCGAAGGAATTCTTATAGCCGAATTCCTCAATCAGCTTCGGCCGCACGACTTCTTCATAATGCTTCTTCAACCGCGGCAAATAATCTTTCGGCACAGCCAGCGCTTCCGCCGAAGCCGTCACCATGGGCGTCACATCGCGCGTCGAGACCGGGCCAGGAGCCTGCTTCCCTTTTGCGGCCACCTTCGGAGCAGCCTTGCCTCCGCCCTTAGCAGGACCCTTGGCTGCGCCCTTTCCGCCGCCCTTCTTACTGTCAGCCATCGATCACATCTCCAGAATGTTTGGCGACGCGGACCTTGCGGCCATCATCGAGAATTTTGAAACCAACCCGGGTGGGCTTGCCATCCTTCGGATCAGCCAGCGCAAGATTGGAGATATGGATGGTTGCCTCTTTCGAGATAATGCCAGCCTCTTGCTTGGGAGTTTGGCGTTGGTGCCGTTTCACGAGGTTGACGCCCCGCACGATCGCGCGCTCAAGCTTTGGCAGGACCTGAAGCACCTCACCTGCGCGACCCTTGTCCCGGCCTGCAAGCACGACCACCTTGTCGCCCTTTTTTATTTTTGCAGCCATCACAACACCTCCGGCGCGAGCGAGATGATCTTCATGTGATTCTTAGCACGCAGCTCCCGCGGAACAGGTCCGAAAATGCGCGTCCCGATCGGTTCCGACTGGTTATTGATCAGAACCGCAGCATTGGAATCGAATCGAATCACCGAGCCGTCGGGGCGCTTGATATCCTTGGCGGTCCGCACGACCACCGCTTTCATCACATCGCCTTTTTTCACGCGGCCGCGTGGGATCGCCTCCTTAATCGAGACGACGATAATATCACCGACACCGGCATATTTCCGCTTCGAACCGCCGAGCACTTTGATGCACATCACGCGGCGTGCCCCGGAATTGTCGGCGACGTCGAGATTGGTCTGCATCTGTATCATCTTGATAAACCTTTCTTCTCAGAACGGTTTCCGGTCGGACAAGCCGGACCGGACTTCGTCTGAAGGAGGCATTCACCTCCTCTAACTCGATGCAATGTATTTTACGCCTTGGTCGCGGCGTCCACGACGATCCAACGCTTGAGCTTGGAAATCGGCCTCGTCTCCTCGATCGAAACCGTGTCGCCAACCTTATAGGCCTTTGTCTCATCGTGAGCGTGATAATTCTTCGAACGCCGTACCGTCTTCTTCAAGAGCGGATGGGTGAAACGGCGCTCGACCTTCACCACTATGGTCTTTTCCTGCTTGTCGCTGACGACAACGCCCTGGAGAATTCGCTTCGGCATATTCCTCAAACCTGTTCCTGAAAGCCGGCGACGCCGGACCGCTCTCCACGTCTATTTGGCAGCGTCCCGCTTTTGTGCGGCGAGTGTC
This sequence comes from Beijerinckia sp., assembly GCA_035634575.1. Lineage (GTDB taxonomy): Bacteria > Pseudomonadota > Alphaproteobacteria > Rhizobiales > Beijerinckiaceae > Beijerinckia. Next base: position 1,075 of record DASQCU010000174.1, on the reverse strand, counting down.
TTGATCCGGGCTATGTCCCGGCGCACCACCCTGACGCGCGCGGTATTTTCTAATTGACCGGTTGCACGCTGAAAGCGCAGATTGAATTGCTCTTTCTTGAGGTTCAATACCTCTTGATCGAGTTGATCTTCCGACATCACGCGAAGATCCGACAAACGTTGCTTCACCTTCATCGGGATGCCCTTTCTACTCGACAATGCGCTGAATGAAACGCGTCTTGATCGGGAGCTTCGCCGCTGCAAGGCGCAAGGCTTCACGCGCGAGATCGACCGGCACGCCATCGAGCTCAAACATGATACGGCCGGGTGCCACACGGCAGGCCCAAAGCTCCGGCGCACCTTTGCCCTTACCCATTCGAACTTCAGTCGGCTTTTTCGAGATCGGCACATCAGGGAAAATGCGAATCCATACTCGCCCGGCGCGCTTCATGTGACGGGTCATCGCGCGACGAGCTGCTTCGATCTGGCGCGCGGAGATTCGCTCCGGCTCCAAAGCCTTGAGGCCGAATTGGCCAAAATTCAATTCAAAGCCGCCCTTCGCCGCGCCGTGAATACGGCCCTTGAAAGCTTTGCGAAACTTTGTGCGCTTGGGTTGCAGCATGGTTCAAAACTCTCGAATAACTTCAGCCGGCCTTTTTCACGCGGCGTCACGATCGCGCCGCCGTCTCTCACCGCCGCCACCGCCGTGATCCTGTTCCGCTAATTTCTTGTCCTGCGCCATTGGATCGTGCTCGAGAATCTCGCCCTTGAAGATCCAAACCTTAATCCCGCAAGTGCCGTAAGCAGTATGTGCCGTCGCAACGCCGTAATCGACGTCAGCACGCAAGGTATGGAGCGGAACTCGACCTTCGCGATACCATTCGAGGCGCGCAATTTCCGCGCCGCCCAAACGGCCCGAACAATTGATGCGAATGCCCTCCGCCCCAAGCCGGATCGCCGATTGCACCGCCCGTTTCATCGCGCGTCGAAATGCAACGCGCCGTTCGAGTTGCTGCGCGATCGAGTCCGCGACAAGCGTCGCATCAATCTCGGGCTTGCGGACCTCCGTGATATTAATAACCACCTCGGAATCGGTC
>DASQCU010000173.1:0-7107 GCA_035634575.1 Beijerinckia sp. | reverse complement strand
CTCTCACCGCGACACTTCTCTACCTGAATGCAGCCCTCAGGCTCCTGCCGGTTCCCGCGCTCGGGGCCATTCTAGTCGCTGCCGCGATCAGCCTCATCGACCTTACGAGCCTGCGTGAGATCTGGCGTATCAGCCGGATGGAGTTCGTGTTCGCGCTGATCGGCATGGCGGGTCCGATCAGCCTCGGTGTGCTCAGGGGCGTCGTGATCGCCGTCGCGGCGACCCTCTTGTACCTGCTGCTGAAGGGAATGCGCCCCCGCGACGCGATGCTTGGCGTCATTCCCGGCCAGCACGGTTTCTACAAGCTGCACAGGTCGAAGGCCGCGCAACCCGTCCCTGGGCTGGCGGTTTGCCTGATCGAGGGGAGCCTCCTTTTCTTCAACGTCGATTATGTAAAGTCTCGGCTTATGACGATCGCGGATGGCCTGCCAGCGGATACGCGCTGGTTCGTGCTCGATGCCAGCGCCATCGTCCAGGTGGATTCAACCGCAGCCGCAATGCTGGAGGAGGTGCGCAGCGCGTTTGCCGAAAGGGGCATGGCGCTCGGACTAGCCGAGCTGCACAAGGAGCCGAAGGACGTTCTGGAACGGGCTGGCCTCTTGGAGAAGATCGGCGCGGCCATGATTTTCGAGGATCTTGAAGACGTGGCGGCCGCGTTCGGGGCGAGCCCTCATGGGTGCTGAAGGGGCAAGGTCCATCAGCCCTATGCAATCAATCTGATCCAAGCAGACGGTCTGCCTGCTTGGATTACTCATGGCTCATCTGGCGAATGCGTGGTCGAAACGCATTCACGTATGAGTTCAAAACCTCTTTGAGCCAAATTCTACGCTCATCATCTGTTTGAAAATCGGTATTTTGCCTTATGGTGTCAAAGCCTTGTGAAGCGTTGGTTCCGGGCGGAAGCTCTGAAGCAATTGCGTCGCGCTGTTCGGCAAGCGCTTCGATAAGATTTTCAACTTCGTTCTTCCGGCCCGTGAGAAAGACGCCGCACTTTCCTACGCCATGTTCATTGCAATACGCGGTGATCCAAATACCGGGTAAAGGAAGTTGAACCCGGACGTGGTTGATCCAAAATAACTTCGGAGGATCTTGATCCGGGTCGTCGAACGTCATTTCAGTCACAGACTTCCACCACGCACGATAGCGCTCTTGACGAGCCAACTTATCGTTCGATGCTGAGCCTACTTCCGATAAAGCTTCGTTTGGAGCTTGAATTTCGGACGGGATAGGAGCCTGACTACTGGGATCCTCGACTTCTACGACATCATGGTTTCGAATTATGACGATATGGCGTTCAATCAGGTGCGTCTTCGCTACGACGCGCGGCTGAACAGCAAGCCCTTCTTCCATAAGATCGTAAAGGCCAACCTCTACGAGCCCGAAGGAAAAGCCAGAAGCTGCGTTGCGATTGATGAGCCCCGCAAGGGTGCTTAGGTCCTCGCGAATGCCATCGCCGACGATTAGCAGCAGGAATTTCCCGCGCTTAATATTGCGGGAAACCGCATCCACGAAGCTGTTCTCGCGCACAGTGTTATCAGCGGCATAAGCGATCTGAAACGGTAGATTACCTTGACGCCCCAGCGCCTGGCTTACTTTACGTTGAAGATCCGAATAGCTCCAGTTTGATATAGCACTCGCGTAGTGAAGGGTTTGGGCTACGACCTTTCGACGCGACTCCGGATTCCTCCACAGCTTGCATTCGACCAGTGTCAGAAGACCGTGCTGGTTTATAAAGGCTATGTCGAGCGGACCGGCTTCAGTACGAAGCTCTTTGCATAGCGGCAACAAGGGACCGAAGGAGGTGTCGATATCGGCGATGGGCAAAAGTCCTGGTTGTGCAAACAGAAGATCCCGTAGCCACTTCTCATCCCTGCCAAGCGTGTCGCCCAGGGTGAGCTTTGTCGCCTGCCGGGGCGGCTGACCGGGTTTGTCGATTATGAAGAAATCGCTGTACATTAAGGCATAGCCCTTTGACCGTTCGATCTTTCGAGTGGTGAACCTGTATCAAAATTTTATCATTCCGCGTCCCTCGCTTGCCTAAACAGCTCAAGGTCGCTCCCGTGGCATATACTCGACTATAGATCGCGGGCCATGTTTTCTGCGTTCGCTCTGTGACAGTTTCTTTCGCCTCCAAAAATGATGACCGACCTAGCGATGCGCGACGCTGGCGCACGCCAGTCGAATCGCCGGATCGGGATGGCCGGGATCCAACTTGAACTCACCCCTCTTTCGCAAAGAGCGTCTGCAATAAATCGCTCGCCTTTTGCTGCCCCTCCTTCGTCATGATCACCGATTTCATTTTGCCGATGGGATTGCCGATCAAGCCCCTCTCGTGCAGCCGCTTCATGCTGTCCCAGTCGAAGCCTTTCCAAACGCGGCTCTCGTCGTGCAGGCCGAGCAGAAGCAGCGCGAGAATCGCATCATCGATCTTGTCTTTATCGAGCACCATCGTGAAACTCTCATCTTCATCTTGACGAGCGGAATATCGCAGATCGAACAAAATGCGTCACCGCGCGGGGCGCGCGCCCGCCAGGACAGCGCTTCCCCCTGCCGAGGTAAGATTGCGCTTCACGCTAAGTCTCGCTGGCAGCGAAAGGATCGACCGTCATTGCGAGCGAAGCGAAGCAATCCATCCGACCTGCCCGGTCTATGGATTGCTTCGTCGCTGCGCTCCTCGCAACGACGGTCGCCCAGTGCTGGGTATTAATCGCTTGCTTTTCGCCATCCCTTGAATTAAAAGCCAAAGCTGCAGGCGAAGGACGATTGGTCCAATAGGTTTCGAGCACGTGGCTTTCAACGCCAAATTTCCGCACAAGATCGACGCAGAGGCTGCTGCCTCGCGTGCGTGCGGCGCTGCCCTGCTTCTTGCCGCGCTTCTTCTTAGCCGCCCCTGAGAGCCGGCCGGGCGACGCGCCTGGGCACTCAGGGGATGAATGAAGCCGCAAGACTCCCCCAGTTTTCAGGATGATTTCATGACCGATACGAACCCTCCCGGTCGCCCGGAAACCTCCCGCAATAGCGAACGAGTTCTGATCTTCGACACAACCTTGCGCGATGGCGAGCAATCGCCCGGCGCATCCATGACGCTCGACGAAAAGCTCGAAGTTGCCGACATGCTCGACGCCATGGGCGTCGATATTATCGAGGCCGGGTTCCCGGTGACGTCGGAAGGCGATTTCGAGGCCGTCTCCACCATCTCGAAACGGGTCAAACGGGCAAGCGTCGCGGGTCTTGCCCGCGCGGCGGCCAAGGACATTGATCGCTGCGCCGAGGCGGTCCGCCAGGCGCACCGCCCGCGCATCCATCTCTTTGTTTCGACCTCGCCTCTGCACATGAAATATAAATTGCAGAAGGAGCCCGCCGAAGTGCTCGACATGATCACGTCGAGCGTATCGCGCGCGAGAAATCTCGTCGCGGATGTCGAATGGTCGGCCGAGGACGGGACGCGCACGGAAATGGATTTCCTCTGCCGCTGCGTCGAGACAGCGATCAAGGCGGGCGCGACCACAATCAACATCCCCGATACGGTCGGCTATGCGGTGCCGGAAGAATATCAGGCCTTGTTCGAGACGGTGCGGGCGCGCGTCCCCAATTCCGACAAGGCAATATTCTCGGTCCATTGCCACAATGATCTGGGCCTTGCCGTCGCCAATACGCTCGCGGGCGTCAAGGGCGGCGCGCGGCAGATCGAGTGCACGATCAATGGGCTTGGCGAGCGCGCCGGCAATGCCGCGATGGAAGAAGTTGTGATGGCGCTGCGCGTGCGCGCCGACGCCATGGCCTATCACAGCAATATCGACACGACCATGCTGACGCGCGCGTCGAAACTCGTCTCGGCGGTGAGCGCATTTCCCGTGCAATATAACAAGGCCATCGTCGGGCGGAACGCTTTCGCGCATGAAAGTGGGATTCATCAGGACGGGATGCTGAAGAATGCCCAGACCTATGAGATCATGACGCCGGAAAGCGTCGGCGTCCACAAGACATCGCTGGTCATGGGCAAGCATTCGGGCCGCCATGCCTTCAAGGAAAAGCTGAAGGAGCTCGGCTACGAGCTGGGCGAGAACGCGCTTGAGGATGCCTTCACGCGGTTCAAGGATCTCGCCGACCGCAAGAAGATCGTCTACGATGAAGATCTTGTCGCCCTCGTCGATGACGAGCTCGTGCATTTGCACGACCGAATCAAGCTCGTGGCCTTGAGCGTGATCACGGGTACCAAGGGGCCGCAATCCGCCGCCGTCACGCTCGACATTGAAGGCGAGCAGAAGACCCATCAAGCGACCGGAAACGGTCCTCTCGATGCGATTTTCAACGCCATATCGGCGCTGGTGCCCCATAATGCCGTGCTTGAGCTCTATCAGGTTCATGCGGTGACGAAAGGCACGGATGCCCAGGCCGAGGCCTCGGTGCGGCTCTCCGAGGACGCGATCGCGGTCACGGCCAAGGGAGCGGATCCCGATACGCTTGTCGCCTCCGCCAAGGCCTATATAGCTTCGCTCAACAAATTGAGGGTCAAGCGCGGCAGGTCGCGGCCCGAGGTCTTGGCGGGTTAAGACGAGGTGTTGGCGGGTTGAAATTTTTCTCTCGCCCTCGATCTATTCAACAAGAGCGGCGGGAAGCGCTGGACAGCAGCGGCCCCGTTTGCTAAATGCCGCTTCGCCTGATTTCAATGCGGTTGGTGCTGCGCTGAAAGAAGACATTTTGATGGGCGTATAGCTCAGTTGGTAGAGCAGCTGACTCTTAATCAGCGGGTCCACGGTTCGAGCCCGTGTGCGCCCACCATCAAAATCCAAACATTTGGCGGCTGTGTCGGGACCAAAATCAGGGCAGGATGCCTCGGAAAGCCACGGCCTTGGAATTTGCGTCACGCGGGGAAGCAGACAGATGAACTTGGAAAAGGGTGAGGAAATCACCGTAGCAAAATTGCCGAGCGGCAAATGGGGCGCCCTCCTTCGGCTGAACGGCCATGAGGAACCCTTCAATCTCGGCCGCGAATTCAAGACCGAGGAAGTCGCGGAAGGCTGGCTCGATACCACCGAAGCCAATAATCTCATCGACCAGTTCATCACCAAATATCGCAACAAGGCCTGAGCCGCTAGGCGGCTGACAGGTCTAATGCCCGGGGCGATTGTCTGAGTTTTTCAGTCCGATCCGCCCCGACGTACTTGCTTGCTTTTAAGCAAGTAAATCATTTCTCGGGTTTTGAAGATTTCCTACCGCCTGAGGAGATTTTTTCAATCGCTGATTAGTCATATTCAACCAAAGGCTGCGCTTATGTGCGACGCGGCGACAAATTGAGCTTGCTGTCGTCGCTGCTCAACCCGGATAGGTTTCAGTCAATGGCTAATCTCGCCGTCGTCATCCTGACCTTCAACGAAGAACTGCATATCGAACGCTCGATCGCTTCGGTGGCCAGTTTCGCGAGCGAGATTTTTGTCGTCGATTCTTTTTCCACGGATCGAACTGTCGAATTGGCCAAGGGCAAAGGCGCCACTATCCTCCAGAACAAATTCATCAATCAGGCAAAGCAATTTCAATGGGCTCTCGATAATTTGCCCATCACCGCCGAATGGATCATGCGGCTTGATGCCGATGAGGTCATTGAACCCGACCTCGCCGCCGAAATCGAACAGAAGCTGCCGACGCTCGGGACGGACGTGGTCGGCATCAATCTGAACCGCAAACATGTCTTCCTTGGCCGCTGGATCAAGCATGGCGGCCGCTATCCAATGTACCTTTTGCGGATCTGGCGGCGGGGCCACGGGCGGATCGAGGACCGCTGGATGGACGAACACATGCTCGTCTGGGGCGGCCGCACAATTAATTTCAAGGGCGGCTTCGCCGACCACAATCTGCACGACCTGACCTATTTCATCGACAAGCACAATAAATATGCGACCCGAGAGGCGATCGAGATCATCAACAAGAAGCATGGCCTGTTCGCCAGCGATCCTTCATTGATGGGCGAAGCCGGCTCGTCGCAAGCGCGGGCCAAAAAGTGGCTTAAAGAGAATCTCTTCAACCGCCTGCCCTTTTGGCTTGCTGCGGCAGCCTATTTCCTGCTGCGTTATATAGTGCAAGGCGGATTTCTCGACGGCACCGAAGGGCTGACCTACCATGTCCTTCAGGGCTATTGGTATCGTTTTCTGGTTGGCGCCAAGGTCCTCGAATATCAGCGAGCCTTGGCCGAATTTCCCGAGCCCGAGAAAAAGATCGCTGAACTCGCTCGCCTCACCGGTCATCAGATTTACTCCTGACGGAATGAGCGGATTAGATTATCCGCAAGCCAGTCAGTTTTGACAACTGCCTCTTAATCGCCTCCTTATCATCCAGACCCGCAATTGCCCGTTCATATTCCAGTATTTTGGCACCAACGAGGAAGCGGTACCAGAGCCCCTGCAGAAAGTGGTAAATCAAACCCTCGCGTCCATCCAGAAAACCCAACTGAATGAAGTAACGCAGCAAAAAATATCCGGTGGCACTGAACTGGAATGGCACGTGATTGTAAATTTGCTCCTTGATCAGCCGCTTTATGGAAGCTTGCCAGGATGAGCCTTCCAAAGAGAGCACGTCCGGTCGAGGAAACAAATCTCTTCGTTGATTGATGACATCCACAGCTTCACGCGACGCATATTTATTGTGCTTTTGGGTGAAGAAGGTCAGATCGTTGAGATTGCAATCGGCAAAGCCGCCGTTGAAGGTAACCGTCTGGCCGCCGGATATGATCATGTGTTCATCCATCCAGCGGTCCTCAATCCGCGCTGTGCCGCGCCGCCAGATCCGCAGGAGCAGCAAGGGGTAGCGGCCTCCATGCTTGATCCAGCGGCCGAGGAAGATATGTTTGCGGTTCAGATTGATGCCAATCACACTACTTGGCAGAAGATGCAGCTTCTCCTTGATTTCAAGCGCCAAGTCCGGTTCGATCACCTCGTCCGCGTCGAGCCGCATGACCCAATTCGCCGTAATCGGCGCATTGTCGAGCGCCCATTGAAACTGTTTGGCGTAATTCACGAAAGGATGCTGCAGAACAATCGCACCCTTTTCGCTGGCGATCGCCACGGTTCGGTCGGTCGAAGCCGAATCGATTACAAACACCTGGCCTGCAAT
>DASQCU010000172.1:0-7842 GCA_035634575.1 Beijerinckia sp. | reverse complement strand
CAGCATATGCGGCAGATCGGTCGAATGATCGGCGATTGCGTCAATATCGAAACGGACGGCGCCGGGGATGTGACCGGCAAGATATTCGGCCCCGGCATCGCGATTTTCATCCGGCATGAAGAACGTGCCGTCGATGACCGCGAGATCCGGAGCCCCGAGATTTTCAGCAAGCCAATCGGTCGAGACGAAAAAGGAGGAATGACTTGTCGCGGTCATGGCCTTGGCTCCGGGTGCGCCGCGTCTCAGATGAAATCCGGCTTGATCGAAGGTGCGCGCTCCACCCAGCCCGGCACGGGAAGATTCTTTTCGCGCAGGAAGACCGGATTGAAAAGCTTCGATTGATAGCGCGCGCCGGAATCGGCAAGGATCGTGACGATCGTATGGCCGGGGCCAAGCTCCTTCGCCAACCGGATCGCGCCCGCGACATTGATTCCCGATGAGCCGCCAAGCAGCAGGCCTTCGTTTTCGGCGAGGTCGAACAGGATGGGTAAGGCTTCTTCGTCGCTGATCTGATAGGCAATATCGATCGGCGCATTCTCAAGATTGGCGGTGATGCGGCCCTGGCCTATGCCTTCGGTGATCGAAGAGCCGGAGGCCTCAAGCTTGCCGGTCTTGTAATAGGAATAGAGCGCCGCGCCCAAAGGATCGGCAAGGGCGATCTTCACGTTCGGATTCTTGGCTTTCAGCGCCATCGCCACACCCGCGAGCGTCCCGCCGGTGCCGACCGCGCAAGTAAAGCCATCGACCTTCCCTTCGGTCTCAATCCAGATCTCCGGGCCTGTCGTGTCGATATGGCCCTGGCGATTGGCGACATTGTCGAATTGATTGGCCCAGATGGCACCCGCGGGATGTTCCTTAGCGAGACGTTCGGCGAGGCGGCCGGAAAGCTTCACGTAATTATTCGGGTTCGAGTAGGCAACAGCCGGAACCTCGATCAATTCGGCGCCTTGCAGGCGCAACATATCCTTCTTTTCCTGGCTTTGCGTGTCGGGAATGACGATCACGGTGCGAAAGCCGAGCGCATTGGCAACCATCGCGAGCCCGATCCCGGTATTGCCGGCCGTGCCCTCGACGATGAGGCCGCCCGGCTTCAAAGCGCCGCGCTCGATCGCATCCGCGATGATCGCGAGCGCCGCGCGATCCTTGACCGATCCGCCGGGATTCATGAACTCGGCCTTGCCCAGAATGGTGCAGCCAGTCAGCTCCGACGCGCGTCTAAGCTTGATGAGAGGCGTCCTGCCGATGGCCTCGATCACATTTGCCGGTGAGCTCATGTCAAACAAATCCCTTATCGATCCGAGGAAGGTAGCCCAGAATGCGCAAGCTTCGGGCTTCCTTATCCTGCAAATCGCTTACCGAGGGCGATCTGCCTCAAGCTGCACCGCCTCTTCATTCGGAAGCAGATATATAAAGCGAGCGAGCCGGCTCTGTCGAGATTGGAAGCTTAGCGAGTTGGTTTGAAAAAGATTTTTCCCATAATTCGACATAATTAAGAATTTGCATCCTCATCTCGCACGCTGCGGGAACTTTCGCTTTCGCTCACGGTTAACAAAAACGCCCGAAGCCCAGATGTGCTGATGGAATGCGGGCTCCGGCGGGTCAAGTTCCGGCCCCCGGCAGGTCAAGGTCAAGGAGAAAGCGCATGGACAGGCCGCTGCAGATCGCCTTTCGCAACACCAAGCCTTCAGGGTTTTTGGAGAGGTTCATTCAAGAGAGGATGCTGCGGCTCGAACGTTTCTATAATCACATTACCGGCTGCCGCGTGGTGGTGGAGATCCCCCATCAAAGCCCGGAAGCCGCGAAGAAAGCGCTCGCTGTGGCGGTCGAGGTCGAAGTGCCCGGCCGGCCCAAAATCATCGGCAAATCCGAAGAAGACCGGCACGATACCAAAGGGGACCAGAGACCGGCGGTCAATCGCGCTTTTGACGCAGTCCGGCGCCAGCTCGAAGAAATCATTGACATCAAGAAGGGTCAGGTCAAACGCCACGACGACCTGTTGGAAACCGGCGTCGTCGCGCGTCTCTTCCCCGCGCAGAATTATGGCTTCATCGAGGTGAGGGGCGCGCCCGATCTCTATTTCACCCGCAATGCGGTCGTGCGCGGCAGTTTCGATGAGATGGCGGTCGGGGCCATGGTCCAGGTGACGCGGGCGACGAGCGAAGGTCCCATGGGGCCGCAAGCGAGCTCCGTCCGCTTGGTCGAGCCGCTATAGGGCTGTTGCGAAGTCGAAGTTTGCCGCTAAAGTTGGCGCGAGAAGAGGAGAGCCCCCCTGTATCGCGCCAGCACAAGAGACGGTATCGCCTGGGTCACCGGCGCAAGCTCGGGGATCGGGCGCGCCGTTGCGCTGGAACTTGCCCGGCGCGGCTATCGGGTCGCCGTGACCGCGCGCCGGGCTGGGGAGCTTGAGGCGCTGGCGCAAGCCTCGTCGCGCATCTTCACGTTTCCCGGTGATATTACCGATCGCGAACAAATGCGTGGCCTCGTGCATGACATGGAAGCAAGGCTCGGGCCGATCGCTCTCGCCTTCCTCAATGCGGGCGCTTATTTCATCGAGGAGCGCAAGGGCTTTTCCGCAGAGCTCATCTGGCGCACATTTGAAATCAATGCGGGTGGAACCGTCAACTGCCTCGACCCGCTGCTTGCGGCCATGACAAGGCGAAGATTTGGGCAGATTGCCATCACCTCGTCGCTCGCAGGCTATGGCGGCATACCGGGTTCGCTCGCCTATGGTTCGGCCAAGGCGGCGCTGATCTATATGGCGGAAGCGCTGAAACTTACCTATCAAGGCGCCGGTCTGACAATTCAGGTGGTCAATCCGGGCTTCGTCGAAACCCCGATGACCGCGAAGAATGATTTTTTCGAAATGCCCCTGATCATGGGACCGGAAAAGGCGGCCAAACGCATCTGCGACGGCTTCGAAAGTGGCGGTTTCGAAATCACTTTTCCACGCCGTCTCGCCTGGACCTTCAAGGCCGCGCGCCTCTTGCCTTATGCGATTTTCTTTCCCTTGATGCGGCGCGCGACGAGAAGGGTGCAGCCTGACCAAATTTGAGAGCCATCACGCCGTGGGCGACAGGATTGCGGCGTCATGCCTCTTCTTTCCGCCAGCCAAAAGCTGATAGACGATTGCCAAATGCGCGATGAAAAGCAGCGGGACGAGAAAGCCGGGGATCAGCAACCAGGGCAGGAGAGACATCAGCGCCGTATCGGGCGGCCCAACAAAGACCTGCACGGGACCCGGCGAAGAAAGCACACCTAATCCTATTGCTGTGGCGAGATCCGCAAGCCCCAGGCCTGTGAAGATTGTGACGATCGCGCGGCTTTTCTCCAGCCCGCGCGCTGCCACATAGGCCGCGATTGGCAGCGCAGCCAATCCGACCAGAACGTCGCCCCAGCCAGCCACGGGCGCGAAGGGAGCCGGAAGCCGGCCTGCCTCATAAAGCAGGACGAAGGTTATCCCCAGGACGCGCACGGCCTGAACGCCAATCAAAAGCGGAGGGGACATCCGGCTGAGCGCTGTTTTCAAGACAGGGCTGGTGATGACCAAGGTCCAGAGCCCAAGGATCGGAAGCAGGACGGTCAGCCCCAGCCCCGCAACGCCAATTCCGTCACGATAATGCACCGCTCGTGTCGCAGCCAAGGCAACGACAATGGCAAACCAGCCGGATAGCACGGCTGCGGTGCCTTTTCTCGATCCTGGGCTCCAGCCAAAGCCCATTGACAAGGCGCCGATGACAATTGCCGCGCTTGCGGTCAGTTCGACGGCTCCAAGCAAGTCCAACATTTTTGCCTCCCATTCTAGTGTATATACACGTATTTGGGCGAAGAAGGTTTACCGGTGCATTTCAATTCCCAGTCTATCGAGGAGGACGCCAGCCGAGACTTGTGCCTTCTCCCATCGCGGCAGTGCCGCCAGGGCTGCCTCGATTCCTTGCGGCGTGATGACAATGTTGCGAATGCGCTGATCTTTCTTGTCATCCTCGAATTTGATCAGGCCACGTTGCTCCAGAGGCTTCAGCGTGCGCGTCAATGTCGTGCGGTCCATTCCAAGCCGCGACGCCAAAGGCGTCATTGCCATTGGCCCGCTCTGTTCGAGCATCGCGAGCACAGTGAACTGCGTCGCACGCAGACCCGAGCCGCGAAAGGCAGCCTCATAATGTTGAGTTACTGCGCGGCTCGCGCGGCGAAGCGCGGAACAAGTGCAAGACCGACAGTCAGCGAATGGTGAACTCATATAAGTGTATATACACGTAATTGGACATAGCGTCAAATTTTCCGAGTCGAGAGGGCAGGCCAAGCGATTTCACGCCACCATTTTCACAAAAAGACGTTGATCTGCTTCAAGAGCCAGAAAGACGGGAGAGTTTGATGGACCTTCTGTCGCCAGCGTCGCTCACCGAACTCGCGGAGGAGGCGAAGACCTGTCAGCGTTGCCCGCTTTTCGCCCATGCGACGCAAACCGTCTTCGGTGAAGGCAATATCCATGCGCCGCTCGTGATCGTGGGCGAACAACCCGGCGAACAGGAAGATCTCGCGGCCCATCCCTTCATCGGCCCCGCGGGCAGGCTCCTTGACCGTGCCTTGGCTGAAGCGGGGATCGACCGGAGCAAGGCCTATGTCACCAATGCCGTCAAGCATTTCAAGAATGAGCCGCGCGGCAAGAAGCGGCTGCACAAGACTCCGACCGCCAGGGAAATCGAAATCTGCCGCTGGTGGCTCGATCAGGAATTGGCCTTGATCGAGCCGGACCTCATCATCGCCTTGGGGACGAGCGCCGCGCGGGGCATTGGACTTCGCGGCGTAACCATCAGGGAATTGCGCGGTCAGATCATCGACCTTGGCGAGGCTCGCAAAGGTCTCCTGACGGTACATCCTTCCTTTTTGCTGCGCCTGCCGGACGAAGAGGCGAAGCGGCGCGAATATGCGGCCTTCGTGGCCGATCTCACTGTTGCCGCAAAGGCCGTGCCTGCTGCGCGTATCTAGGCTGATCCGCTCTCCTCCGGCGCCAGCGCGGCGAGCGAGGCGGCGAGCGTGCCGACCTCGTCCCACGCGATCGCGTGCGGCGGCTGTCTCGTCTCCAGCAACAGGCCGTCAGGCGTGACCTTGGCAGAAAAATCGGCGTCGGCGGCAATCGGGCTCATATAGATCTCATCGACCTTGCTTTTGCCCTCGCGAACAGCCGCCATGGCGCGCGACAGGATGCGGGCTTCCTGGGGTGTCAGGTCGAACGAGAGTCCTTCCGCGACCGTCAGGCGGATCATCGGGCCGAGGCCGCGATGGATGAAGGGAACAGCTAAACTTGCGGTCATGGGTGCATCCAGAATTTCGATCAGCTCTCGTCCGCCTTGGCGCCGCGAAGCGCCTCCAGCTCTTCGACCCAGGTCGCAACCGTATCGATGAGCCTGATCGCGCCCGGCATGCGTCCATAGGCATCGCGTTGTTCATCGGTCACGGGTTCGAGCGTGCGCCACCATTCGATCAATTGCTTGATGAGGGGCCGCGCCGCAATGGCCTCCGGTACGACGCCGGGAAAGCCGGTGACGCCAAAACGCTTTTCGACATCGGCAAGGCAGGAAAGAATATAGGCTCTGTCAGCGTCGCTGAAGGGCAGCGGGCCGTCGGGCGCGCGCTTCACCATCCTTATTTCGCTGAGCTCGGGAATATAATCCTTCACCGGCGCTTTCATGGTTGGCCTGCCTTGCGTTTGGCCTCGGCCAGCCATTCTTCGAGCCGGTCGGCTCCAGTTATAAGGTCCGCCGCCTGCCGGCGCATCCGGCGGATGAGCTCGGGGAAAACTGCGTCGCCCGGTTCGAGCTTTGCTCCGCTCTCTGCCCAATCGAGAGGCTTTTTGCTCTGGCCGGGCACCCCGGCCAAACCGCTTTGCCAGTTCTCGCCGAAAGCAAGCTTGGCAGCTTCCACGAGATGGTCGAGCGGCGGTTTCTCGCCTGAGCGATGGCGCTCTTCGACATCGGCCAATTCCTGGGTGGCATCGGCGAGACGGTTGATTTCCGGCAGGACGGCGCGCACCGCTTCGGCGCCCGAAAAGGGCACGAGCCAGCAGCGCCGGTCGGGCCGCCACTTCGCTTTCGGCACCCAACGGAGCAGCCGATTCAAGGCTTCGCTATAGCCAGTCGAGATCACAATGCCGTCGTCAGCGACGGAAACCCAGGTCGATGGCGGAAAAGGATTGAGTTTGAGGGCCTCGCGGGCGTTCTCGTCCGCAGTCGGTTCGGGCGGCATGAATTCAACTCTAAAAAAAAAACTCTATAGCCTTGGCGCGGCCGCAATATGCGGCCAGACGGCGCGAAGGTCAAAAAGAGTTTACTGGAATGCTGCAATGCAAAAACTGCATTGACAGGGGCCGGTCGTCCGCCTAGTCAAGCACAAGTTTTAGACCCTGGTGAGTTTTGGTATGCGCGTCGCCGTTCTGACAATGGGCTCGCGCGGCGATGTGCAACCCCCTGCGGCCCTGGCCCAGGCGCTCGCCGCGCGCGGCCATCAGGTTTCTTTCATCACGAACGAGGGTTTCGGCGATCTCGTCGATGGCCTCGGCTTTCAATACAAGCCGCTGACCCCGGATATTCGCGCCGAATTCCGTGGCGAGGCGGGTGCTCTGCTCGCCAACAGCCGCAATCCTGTCGTCGGATTTCGCGCCATTTCCGATATCATGAAGCGCCACACCTTGTCCTGGGCGCGGCAGATCAAGGAACATGCGGCGGGTTCGGATCTCGCGGTCGGCGTCGGCATGGGGTCCTATTCGGCTTCCTTGCTCGGCCAGTTCTGGAACATACCTTTCGTCCAGGCCTATCTTCAGCCCATGCTCGCGACGCGTGCCTTTCCGAGCCCGATCTTCCCGCGTCTGCCGTTTCGCTTGCCGGGATGGCTCAACCGGCTCGAACATCAGGCGGTGCTGCAAGTCATGTGGCTCCTGTTCCGGCCGCTGATGAGCGAGTCCTTGGCGGAAGTCTGGCACGCGCCGCCCGCGCCGATCATCCCGCCCTGGCACCGGTTTCGCCGCGAGGGTAGGCCCGTCGTCATGGCCTATAGCCGTCATGTCCTGCCGCAACCCATGGATTGGGAGGAGGCGATTGACGTGACGGGCTATTGGTTCCTCGACCGGCCCGCCGGCTGGACGCCGCCGCAGGATCTTGCGCGTTTCATCGAAAATGGACCGCCGCCCGTCTATATCGGCTTTGGCAGCATGGTAATGAAGGATCCCGCCAAGACCGTCGGCACGGTCATGGCGGCGGTGCGGCAAGTGGGCTGCCGGGCTGTGATCAGCGCCGGGTGGGGCGGGTTGCGACCCGCCGATCTGGCGGAAGATGTGATGCCGATCGATTCGATCCCGCATGACTGGCTGTTTCCGCGCATGGCGGCCATTGTCCATCATGGCGGCTCCGGCACGACAGCGGCGGCCCTGCGGGCCGGGCGGCCATCGATCGTCGTCCCTTTCCTCGCCGATCAGCCCTTCTGGGGTGAAAGACTGAAAAAACTCGGCGTGGCGCCATCGCCCATTTCGCACAGCAAATTGACGGCGGACGCTCTGGCGGCGGCCATTTCGCGCGCATTGCGGGACACGGACATGCAGGCGAAGGCGAAAGTGCTCGGCCGCCACATTGCCGAGGAAAATGGTCTCGAACGCGCGGTTGCCCGTATCGAGGCCGTCGCGGTAAATCGCTGACGCGATGGCGACTTACCGGAGTTGCACCGCCTGCCCCGAAGGACCTCCGGCATGCCAACGGTCACAAAGCATGACCGTTGGCGCCACTAATACCAAGAATCGCAATTTCGCTTTTTCAAGGGGTTAGCGAAAATTCGAGAGTAGCACCACAGGTCATTCTT
>DASQCU010000171.1:0-7007 GCA_035634575.1 Beijerinckia sp. | reverse complement strand
TCGTGCCCATGCCCTCGGAAGATGCCGTGATCGGCGTCAATCATTTCCGTTCCTGGTTCATGTTGAATGAAGCCTTGGCCCAGACGGAACTGCGGCTTTCGCCGGTGGACGCTTTATTCTGGAAGAAGACACCGCGCCCGGGCGTCCTGGATGCGGCAGCGGCGGAACGCAAAGCGCTTGCCGGTATGATGACCTGCGACTTTCCGCTTCGCGGCCAGGCGGTGGTGCTGGTCGACGATCTTGTCTCGACGGGCACGACATTGCTCGCCGCGCGTGACTGCCTGACGGCCGAAGGTGCTGCCGTTCTTGGCGCCGTCACATGCGGCCGGGTGATCCACGATTTCCACGCGCTGCCCTTCGGGCGGCAGGAAACCTGGCTCGAAGATGGCGTGACCAATACCGATGCGTGAGGCCCGGTGCTCGCTCTCTCAACAGCCATCGGTTAAATAGCTCAAAGCTCCACTTCAAGGGTTCGAATAATGGATGCCGGTACCGAATTCGCCGTCGATCAAGCCGATGCAGAGACCATTCTGGTTCGCCATTGCGCCGAAGCGCATCGCTATGCCTTCTTCATAGTTTCCGAGGAAGGCCGCCGTTATCTCGGCGATGGCGTCACCATCGGGAATAATGCGACGGCCAATGATGGCGCGGATTTCGCGGGCAGCGCGCGGCTTTTCGCCGAATCCGCCGCACGCGAACGCAATTTGATCGATTGATAAGGATGAGAAGTTTCAGTTCGGCCAATCGCCTGGAACTGGAAATGATAGAGCGGTGTGACCTGCGCTGCAGCTCGGGATTTTCTCCTTGGTCTATGGTGCTTTACGTTCCATCGCGTCAAAAGGCCCTCTCGTTTCATACATCATTTTCATTTGGGATAAGAAGGCCCAATTATGAGTTCGAAGAATCAGCCCGTAGTATTCGAAGTCCTCTCAGGTCTATTCGGCTGGGTGTGGATCGGCGGTCGTATCGCTGCGCTTGTTTTCGCCGGCTTGGCGTTCTTCAACGGTTGGAGCTGGTGGTATATGCTCTACGCCGCAATCGTCAGCATTGTCGCAAAGTGGCTCGCGAGGGGCTTCGTAGATAACAAGAAACGGGTCGCGTTTGAGGCGGACATGGTGTCAAAGGGTATGTCGCCCAAACAGGCTGGGCAAGCTTGGTTGGAGGCATACGCTGGAAATGGTACGTTATCCGTTGCAAACGGGGAGCTTTCGGACAGCCCGAAAATCGAGTCAAATCGGCGTAATGCCAAAGAGCGGGCTAAGATCATCGCCGACTACGGAGCCGTTATTGAGCGCAACCCATCAGCCGATCAGATTTGGGATGTTAAATGCCTCCCGCATGACAAGAACACCATTCTGGACGCCATCTGTTTAGAGATCGTGAGAGAGGATGACGAGAGGCGGGTCGAAATACTAAAGGGCGCGGCACTGTTCTTGGCTGACTACCAGGAGGGTGTCGGGGACAAGCCGATTTCGATTCTAGGCCTAGACTTCACGGACCCGGCATTATTGAAACTCGACTCAAAAGCCTTGGGCGCTAAGATCCTCGGCAATCCCCATTGGGAGCGATTCGCGACTTACAAGCCCATTATGGATAGAGATATCAGCAAGATTCAGGCCAAGCTGCGCGCAGCGGAGCAGTTGAGGCGTGAAATGCCCGAGGAAAAGAAACGGGAAATACTAACCTAACTTAAGTTGCACCGTTCCTTCCCTCGAACGACTTTCCCGTATGACTTTCGCGAAGATGAGTCGCCATCAATGGGCGCCCAACCCGCGATGATCGCGCGGCTCAGCCGATATAATCCTGAATGATATCGGCGAGGATGCGGTTGATGTCGTGGGTCGCGCTGCTGGTGAACTCGGTTGTCTTCGCGCCCGTCAGCTTGTCGGTCAGTTCGAACTTGGCATGGGTGAAGCTGATCCTGTCGCCCTTGATCTCGAAGGGAATGCTCAACACCTCCTTTAGAGGCCGCGAGGCATCGAGCGTGCCGCTGACCTTGCCCTCGGCGACATTCACATCGGGGTTATTGACGATCAATCCCCATTGCGGCCCGACCTGATCCTTGATCATTCCGTTCAACGTGCTGACCCATTTGAAAAAGCCGCTGAAATTGGTTTGCGCCTGGGCGATCAGCAATTCCTCGGCCTTTTGTATATCCGCATCTGTCATGTTTGATCTCGCGATCCTTGGGCTCTCTGTTTCGATCCTGGCAGATGATAGCCATCAGGTTTTGAAAATAGGCAGGCCGATGTAATTTTCTTCGGCGCCGCCCCAGGCCTTGTGCAAGGCGGCTCCTTCGCGCCATTTGGCGGATTCATCGTCGTCTGCGGGCCTATGGGTCACTTTCCCCTCTTCATTGTCGGCAAGAAGATATTTCTTCGCATTACGGATGAAGCGGTCGAGATCCTTCTTATCGGTGGGGCGAATCACGCAGCGTGGAACCCCATCTACCATGATGATGGTCGGTAGCATTTTCTCGTCTCCCCTGCGGAAAGGGCGCCATGGAAGGCGCGTTTCATGCTTCTTGAACGCGCTAGCTCTCGCAGGCGATGCAAACTTCATGCACAGGTGCGTGATACGATTTCCAGTTGATCTGTTCGCGGATCAACTGGCAATCGTCAAGCCCGCGCGGCGCTTGAGCGAAGACGAAATCCATCGCGAAGCGATCAAACGGATTTCGTACAAAAGCGATCGGGAAAAGAATGGGAAAACAGCTGAAAACCGCCGCCGAATTGGAGGCGATGATTCTCGAAGGCCTTCGCGGCGAGGGAGTCGATGCGCAATCCATCGAGGTCTATGCCTTGGACGAACCTTCGATTGCCATGACCTGGACGATTCGCAAGCTGCGGCTCAACAAGACAACCGAGATCAAGGTCGAGGGCGCTTTGAAACGCATCGTTTTCGCCCTGGAAGAGAAATATGACCTTGTAAAATAGCGGTTTTTGGCGGGTTCTGGGGACAGCGGCGCGAAAATGTTCGCGGCGCTTGCTTTGCAGGCTCGCTTCAAGCTAAAATTGATTGCGCTTTAGGAGTGTAGCTCAATTTGGTTAGAGCACCGGTCTCCAAAACCGGGGGTTGGGGGTTCGAGTCCCTCCTCTCCTGCCATTTGGCGGATCATCGACATCCGAACGAGTCCAGAGCCGCTTTGAAAGCATAGGAGCATGACCCAAGGCTATGGCAGGCTTCTTGGGTCCGTTCTTCGAGTTATCATCTCGCTCAACGAAAGTTCAGCTCTACGTTAAATTACTGCCTGTTCCTTTCAGCAATGAGAGTTACATTTTGCTTTTTTCCAATGTGCTTCATAGCATTATTCAACGTTCCATAGGAATTTACTGGCACCCCATCGACACTCAAAATAAGATCGCCATTGTGCAAGCCAGCTTGCTCCGCAAGCGAACCTTGCTCCACCTTGGCGACAAACATTCCCCTGCCCTCCTGCAGATTGGATCGCCGGGACTGAGTGTATCCCACGGGCACGGCCACAATGCCAATATGCGGGCCGCCCTGATAGACATCTGCGTTCAGGACATTCAATACATCCGTGATGGCGCCGATTTGAGCCTTAATCTGTTCGGGCGAAATGACAAATATGATAGCATCACCACTGTCCGAAGTAATACGGATACGATAACCTGTATCTGCATGTTTGATCAGGACGTTCTGATCCAATAAAACACCAAGCTCTTCTGAATCAGACAGATGATCTATTTGATCCACCACCAGATCCTTTGCCGTATCATCAGATGCGGAGCTAAAGGTCAGATGGTTCGTTGCATTCTGGAGAGATATATAAAGCTCGGTCGTAACATGGCCTGTTTTTTTATCTATGATGCTTCTTAGGAACCATTCCTTGAAGCTGCCCCCGAGCGGATTATCAAACAAATGTAACCCGAGAACCGCGATGTCTTTATCGAATTCGCTTGAAATGATTTTCGGTAGATTTTCGGCGCGGGCGGGGTGATCGGGGGCACCTAGAACAATGAGCCCAATCAGCAGGGCTTGGATCTTGTTGAAGCTGAAAACACCTGCAGGCGCCTTCATGCCAAGGGATTTGATCATTGCCTGATATTCCGATAGTAACGTGAACTTGGCCGTTATTACCAGATTTCTTGAGGCGGCGCCAAAGCTGAGTGTCGTTAGGTAAGTCGGTCACTTGACCGCCCATCTTGATGGGGGTGCCTGGGGACGGGTTCTAAAGGGTGCGCCGGGCGCAAGTGCGCAAGGTTTTGGCCGGGCGGATAAAACGCGCCAGCGCTGAAAAACTACCGCGCGGCGCCTTGAGACACATCGCGCGCGGCGCGATGAAACCGGCAAGCGGCGCGCGCGCCGGAAAGAGCCGCTCGATGAAACTTTCCGGAACCGCCCGCAACGCCGCCGTGCCGGTGCGGCCATCGCCGCCGAGCGCCAGAAAATCCCCCGCCTCGTCAATGAACCCGGCTTCCGGCGCGAAGCCCGACCGAATCAAAAAGAGGTTTGGCCCGCGCGCAGCTTGCAATGCCTGGTCGAGCCAATCTTCCTCCCGCTCAGCTTCGCTATATTGGCAACCTGCATGATCGGCGATCGATTCGAGCCCGTGATCCAAGCCGCCCGCAATGGTCACATCGCGGAGAAGCCCTGCAACATTGACCGCAACCAATGCGGCGAGTGTCCGCACGATCGCCTCGGCAGGATCCCGGTTTTGGGGAAAAAGCCTCCGTTCATCCTCGCAAAGGACGATGGTCGACAACATGGTGAATGGCCCAATTGACCGTAAATTCCCGGCCAGTCTCACCAGAGCTTATCACTCTTCAATCGGCTTCCGCCACTTCGGTGACAACCTTGGCGAGGCGATTGACGACGGCGTTCCAGCCATTTTCACTATTCATAATGTCATAAACCGCCGCCGAATCGTCGGTGAAGCCTGAATGTTCGAGCCGTACATGCGTGCCGTTCGGGAGCGGCGAAAGGGTCCAGGTCAAGACCGTATCAATATAATGGCCGAACCCTTGCAATGTATGCGACCCGCCGCGCCAGGAATAGCGCAGCCGCCAATAGGGATCGGCCTCGAGCACTTCGCCTTCCGAAACGCCATCCCAATCGCCGATCGGGCCGCTTCTGAAATTGAACTTATGCCCAACCTCGGCCTCGAAATCATTCGGCATGAACCAGCGGCCGATGAGATCGGGTTCCGTCAGGACCCGCCAGACAAGTTCGGCCGGCTGCACGAGCATGCCTTCCACAATAATCGAACGCTCTTTCGCGCCATCCGCCACTGGCTCAACTCCTTCAAAGGCCCGCGACCCCGTGCGAAATCCCGCCTCGTGGACCCTATTGAAGATTTTTGCAGCAAGGATCGGTCCAGTTCAGGAAACCGGCTCGACCCAGACGGCGGTCCCATAGGCCAGAACCTCGGTGATCCCATCCATGATCTCATTGGCGTCATAGCGCATGCCGAGCACAGCATTGGCGCCGGCTTGGCTCGCGTGTTCGCACATATGGTCGAAAGCCTCCTGCCGGGCGCTTTCGGCCAGATGCGCATAGGCGCTGATCTTGCCCCCGAAAAACGACTGGATGCCGCCAAGAAGATTACCCACGACGCTGCGCGAGCGAACCGTTATGCCGCGCGCCACCCCGAGATGACGAACGACTCGATAGCCTGCGATGTCATTGGTCGTGGATACGATCATGAAGCTCCGGACCGTTCAGGACTTATATACCGCCGTTCCGAAGGAACAGACGGTTTAACTCTGGCAAATCGCTTTCGCGTCAGCGATTTGCCAGAAAGGAACCCGGTATCCTAAAGGATTTCGGGCAGCTCAAGCGCCGCCAGGAGCGGCGATTGATTTCCGTCTCGAATTTCCGCTTTTTTAAGGTGCTGGCGGAAATTCGAGAGCGGATGACGGCCGGGATCACTCGGTAATGCTGGCGACGACGCCGGCGCCGACGGTGCGGCCACCTTCGCGGATGGCGAAGCGCAGCTTTTCTTCCATCGCGATCGGCACGATCAATTCGACATCCATCGTCACGTTATCGCCCGGCATCACCATTTCCGTGCCTTCCGGCAAGGTCACGACGCCGGTCACATCGGTCGTCCGGAAATAAAATTGCGGCCGGTAATTGGTGAAAAACGGCGTATGCCGCCCGCCCTCGTCCTTCGTCAGGATATAGGCCTCCGCCTTGAACTTCGTATGCGGCTTCACCGAGCCCGGCTTGCACAGAATCTGGCCGCGCTCCACATCCTCGCGCTTGGTGCCGCGCAGCAGCGCGCCGATATTGTCGCCCGCCTGACCCTGGTCCAAAAGCTTGCGGAACATTTCGACGCCGGTTACCGTCGTCTTCACCGTCGGACGCAGCCCGACGATCTCAACTTCCTCGCCGACCTTGATCACCCCGCGCTCGACACGCCCCGTCACCACCGTGCCGCGGCCCGAAATCGAGAACACGTCCTCGACCGGCATCAGGAACGGCTGATCGACCGGACGCTCCGGCTGCGGGATGTAGGCATCCACCGTCTCCATCAGGGCGAGCACCGCATCATGCCCGATCTCCGGGTTGCGGTTCTCCAGGGCGCAGAGCGCCGATCCCTTGGTGATCGGAATATCGTCGCCGGGGAAATCATATTTCGACAAAAGCTCGCGGACCTCGAGCTCGACCAGCTCGAGCAATTCCGGGTCGTCGACCATGTCCACCTTGTTCATGAACACGACCAGCGCCGGCACGCCGACCTGGCGGGCGAGAAGAATATGCTCGCGCGTCTGCGGCATCGGCCCGTCCGCCGCCGAGACGACCAGGATCGCGCCGTCCATCTGCGCCGCGCCGGTGATCATGTTCTTCACATAGTCGGCATGGCCGGGGCAGTCGACATGCGCATAGTGCCGGTTCTTCGTCTCATATTCGACATGCGCCGTCGAGATCGTGATCCCGCGCGCCTTCTCTTCCGGCGCCTTGTCAATCTGATCATAGGCTGTGAACGTCGCACCGCCCGTCTCCGCCAGAACCTTCGTGATCGCCGCCGTCAGCGACGTCTT
>DASQCU010000170.1:0-4817 GCA_035634575.1 Beijerinckia sp. | reverse complement strand
TGAGAACGACCTGCGCGGGACCCTGCATAACTTCGGTCTCAAGGTGCGTGTGGTCGGGGCGGTCAAGTTCGACACACAGGCCGCCAACTGAAGCCCGCCTCGATTATTCAAGGTTTCACGCAAACAAGAACCATCTGAAATCGCAGCGCCAGGAGGCGAACAACGGGATGAGCTATACCACCCAGGCCGCTGTCATGAGTGCAGTACCGATTAAACAACCGAGCATGGGGGTATTGAACCAGCACCGCCAAGCAATCACGGTGAAGGCTAAACCAACGAGTACCAAAATCGGCTTTAGCCACGAGATCTGATACTGCGCAGTCACCAAAATCAAAAGCGCAAATAGCAATACGCCAATGCTGTGGCTCAAATTGAAACCGAGTATGCCCGACCAGTAGTCCCGGCCAGTTGGCGCGATCGCTGTGTTTGTATTCCGCATAGCTGCAAGCAATGAGCGATCCACAGGCCGAAAGTATCGTGGCCGCCCTCCGAAATCATGCAGCGTATAGATCAAATGGAGCACACCCAGGATCGCGTAAATACCACCCGACATTACCGCCAGAAAATTCAAGTTGTGGGCTCCTTTTCTGCAACGGTAAGCCGAGGTGCCGGAGGATTGAGTCAGTCAGTGCGTTAAGCGACTGCCTACATCATCGCCCTTCACCCTTGTGGCTAAGCACAGAAAGGATGATGGCCACGAATGCCACAAAAGTCAGTACGGCATTAACGGCGTGTGAATATTCCCACTGTCGGCGTGCGGCCTCAAAGGCTTCCGGTGCGACCGTCCAATTATCAGTCGACACGTTTATCGGGTATGTGAACATCCAAAAGACCACTTGCGTGGCGGCGAGGCAAAGGGCTGCAGCGACGGACATTAAAAAGGCCGCGCGATCATTGCGCATCATGAAAGCATGGATCGAGGTGAGGAGGAGGGCGGCGATAATTGGAACTCCGAAAAAAGACCAACCCGCATAAATCTTCTGCACAGTCATGTACGCGACTGGTGACAAAGACATCTTGTTGGTCAACTCAAAAAAATGCGCCCCAGCTGGCACGAGGCACAACGCAACCATGATAATCGTCAACAGGCGGACAGATTTGAGCAGCACAGGATTTTCCCGCGACGAGATGAGAAACCCGCGAAGCCTATCTGTTCAGGGCCGGCATTGACACCAATCGAATGTCCACGGCAATTAAAAACTCAGTACAGGTGCACCGTCATGATCGTAGTTCGTCACCTGTCGGCTATCTTGCTCTGTCCATTTTTGGCAGCTGTGGTGGTTCCCTATTGGCTCCTGACTTCCTGGGCTGGCTTCGATACACGCTGGGGAAGCGTTTCCTCATTGGAGTGGTTGCCCCGCGGTGCAGGAGTTGGTCTGCTTACCGGCGGCTTAATGCTATTCGGCTGGTGCGTGAAACTATTCGCGCAGATTGGTCAGGGAACGCTGGCTCCTTGGGACCCGACACGCAAGCTAGTTGCGGTTGGGCCGTATCGATATGTCCGCAATCCGATGATAAGCGGCGTTTTCACCATGCTGCTGGGTCTGGCGTTGATCTGGGGATCGTGGGTTGTGGGGCTCTGGGCTTTGTTATTTTTCGTGGTCAACCATACGTACTTTATTTTGTCCGAAGAGCCTGGTCTGGAGCGACGCTTCGGAGACAGCTTTAGGACATACAAGGCCAACGTGCCGCGTTGGATTCCCCGATCGAAGCCCTGGGAAGGCTGACGGAATGTCAGTTAGGGGTCTTGGCCGTGTCAGGCGGACAAGAATGCGGCAGCGACGGCGAGTGCTTACCGCAGCGAGATTTTGTGATCCCTGCCATAAAGTAGTTTAAGTCCGCCCCGCCATCACGAGCCCTTGAACTCAATCCAGCGTCTCACGATAGAACCAGATGGCGACACCGATCACCGCCAGGGTGAACAGCGCCATCGGCCAGAGCTCCGGCACGATCTCGGCGGCGCCGTTGCCCTTGAGCAGCATGCCGCGAACGATCCTGATGGCGTGGGTCATAGGAAAAAGCTTACCGAGCCATTGCGCCCATACCGGCATGCCGCGAAACGGATAGAAGAGTCCGAAAAAAGAGGGCTGTCCACACCGGAACGGAACAGCCCAAGGCTACGGTTCGTTTCGGCCGCTCACACTGGCTTGGATGAGGCGGCCAAATCAAAAACGCACTAACCGCCATTTGGCTTCGGCGAAATGAAGGGGCCGCCCGGTTTTACGCTTCGAGCGCCCCTCGGTGGTAGCCGTTTGGGCTGCATTGCTATGGCGGCCACCGAAAGTCCGATGGCTAGGGCAATGGCAACAGCCCAAATGCCAAGCCACATAGCTGACCTCCCTCAGTTGGCTGAGGCCACCAACGCTCTTAAGTGTGTTTGGTTCCTGGCGTAAAAATTGAGGTGCAATCAACCATTCAAAATCGGTTCTTGGCCCACGTCCGTGCGGCCGTTCTTATCAGCATGCTGCGCCAATACCTGGTAGCAATGAGCTAGATAGTTCCATTCGGCCTTGAGGTCGCCGCGAGGCTCATTCCTGGCGCGAGTGTGAAGTTCCGCAGCCAAATGTCTGTATTGTTCGGCGGGCGTCATTGTGGTCGTTGCCGTATGTCTAAATACGGAACAGACGATCCGTTCCCGACAGTTGGTGAGAATGCTTAAAAATTTATCTGTTTAATCTGGGCCATTCGAACGTCTCAACCTGGGCCATCAAGGAGGGAATTCAACCGACCGACAACCGTTTAATCTAGCGTTGGTGACCAAGACTAACGCCGAGCCTGGAAGCTTGCTGGCGCCGAGCGCCAATAGTACGCTTCGGGCCCGCCTTAAGGGCGTTCTTCATCCTTGCGCGCGATCACAACGTCGCCGGCGTACCTCGCGGTGCCATTGCTCTAGGCAGCAGGAGCCAACGGGACATGGCGGCGTACGCGCGCCCTCGAACGCGATATTTGTTCGTATTGGCGTAACATTCCCAAGGCCGCGGTTGCGATTTTCTTCGGATCGCGCTCGCCGACGACGGTCATGATTTGAACGTACCAACGCAATCGTCTTGGCGCGAACGTGATTTCGTCAGGGGTGCTGGTCTTTATCTTGCGGAATTCCCGCCACGCAATTGAATAGGCTTTATCCGCTAACTCTGAAGTGCCCGCTTCGATATTAGTCATGGCAGCCTCCCAATGACTGGATTAGTCATGGCAGCCTCCCAACCACTGGCTCAATCAAAGCTAACAGACGGCCAAAAGTTCCATACTATCTCCTTGGAATTTGCTGCAGTGCGAGAGTTTTCTTGAAATCATCTTGATACATCAACCGTATGCGTGGTGCGTATTTGGCCTTTGTTATGCGGCCGTCTGGCTGATTCCAAGCGCAGTCAATGCACGACCTTTGATTATCTCGGGATTGCGCTCGCCAGTGCCAGTCACAATGAGGATTGATCTTGCGATTAGCTCGGTCAGCGGATTGTGACGGTCAACGAGGCGTAGGTCGGTCAAGGCTGCCTCATATGCTTTTGTCATCGCTGCAATTTCGTCCGGGCCGAAATGGCCAGCCGCAATCAATCGATAAATCGCCATGGCATTCCCCGTGGGACAGATGGCGTTCCAGTCCCCAATGTTCCATGTGACATTCGGGTTCCAAGGAAAATGAGGAACGTCCGGGCAGTGGGCGCGTTAGCCAAAAGTAGTCATCGCGCGGCAGCGCAAAATCAATCGCCAATGGGTCACGGCTAGGTTTGGAGAAACAAAAATCGAGGTCCATCAGACCTATGGCGGCGTGATCCCGTGCATGGCGTGCGGATTATTTGATGCGATGGAAACCGTCGGCCTCATCATGAGCACCATTAAGCTGTCGCGAAGCTGGGAGGGTCGCTATTGGCGCAACTCATCATAGTGTCCAACCGCGTCGCGGTGCCAAACGGCAAGGACGCGCCGCAAGCCGGCGGCCTGGCGACGGTTGTAAAGGCCGCGCTCAAGCTCCATCCGGGCCTGTGGTTCGGCTGGACCGGACGGGTCGCCGATCCCGCACATCTGGAGACGCGCAAATCGGTCCATCGCGGCATCACTTATGTGGTGACTGACCTCGCCGATGAGGACTATCAGGAATACTACAACGGCTTCGCCAACCGGGTGTTGTGGCCGATCCTGCACTATCGGCTTGACCTTGCCGAATTCTCACGCCGTGACCTGTCTGGCTATCTGCGCGTCAACGAACTTTTCGCGCGCAAGCTCGACAAGATCGTGCGGCCGGATGACTGGATCTGGATCCACGACTATCACCTGATCCCACTGGGGCAATTTTTGCGGGAGCGCGGGCACAAGAATCGCATCGGCTTCTTCGCCCACACCCCTTTCCCGCCGCCTGAGATCATGACGGCGCTGCCCAACCACGAGCGGCTGATCCCGACGTTGCGCCATTACGACCTGGTAGGCTTCCAGACCGGCGGCGACGCCTTCAATTTCACGCGCTACCTCACGCGCGAATGCGGCATGCACAGCCTCGACTTCAATTTCCCGGTCGAGGACCGAGTCATGCGGGTCGATGCCTTCCCGGTCAGCATTGCCACCGCGCAATTCGCCAAGCTCGCGCGCCGCGCGGAGAAGTCGAGTTTCGTGCGCCAGGTGCTGGCGAGCCTGATCGGCCGGGCCATGATCATCGGCGTCGACCGCCTGGATTATTCCAAGGGCATCATCCAGCGTATGGAAGCGTTCGAGCGCTTCCTTGCCGCCAACCAGGCCATGCGCAATCGCGTCTCCTACCTACAGATCACGCCGAAGAGCCGCACCGACATCCGCGAATACGCCGAGATGAACCGGCAGGTCGG
>DASQCU010000169.1:0-3638 GCA_035634575.1 Beijerinckia sp. | reverse complement strand
CGGGTCGCGGCGGTGGACGCCGCCCCTCGCGCAATGTGCTGGGGCAACCCTTGGAGAGCTGCTCCTTCGATCCGATTACCGGCTTCTATAGAAACGGCTGCTGTGATACTTCGAGCGAGGATCTCGGCAGCCATACGGTTTGCATTGTCGCGACGGAAGATTTTTTGGCTTTCTCCAAGGCGCGGGGCAATGATCTCTCGACGCCCATCCCGCAATATGGCTTTGCCGGCTTGAAGCCCGGCGACCGCTGGTGCCTTTGCGCGCCGCGCTGGCAGGAGGCCTTCGAGGCGGGCAAGATGCCGCGCGTGGTTCTTCAGGCGACGCATGAAGGCGCCTTGGAACATTGCGAACTCGCCGATCTCAAGCGCTACGCCGTGGATCTGTCCTGAAATCAGAGCTCAAGGGCTCTTCCGGCGGCAAGACCCGGACCTCCTGTGGTCCGCGCACGAGATAATCTATGCCCGCCCAGCTGATCTTGCGCGAAACCGGCGCAGCGAGGGCGCAAGCTGCGTGAAAGGCCCACCAGAGCGGCCGCAGCCAGCGATCGGTTGAACTCGCCAATCGTCTGGGACCGGCCTGATCCTCATCCCAGAGCGCGCGGGCGATCCGGCGGCGGCTGCGAAACCGCAGTTCGCCGGCAATGAGGGCGAAGACCAGCATGAGGATCGCGGCGGAATTTCCTTGCGCGGCGAGGAGGCAGGCGAGACCCGCCGACAGGATCGGCGTGATCAGACAGAATATTGCGAACGCCCACAGCAAAGGCACATGGGTGAAGATCATGCGATATTGTCTGATGCCGAAGGCGAAGGCGCTCCGCCAGTTGAAGGCAACCGGCGACAGCAGAAGACTTTGCCGCGGCGAGAAAATCGCAATCTTGTGATCCTTCAGGGCGCGACTCATCTGCAGATCGTCGCTGATCGCGCCCTCCCAATATTTCTTGATGTTCAACCGTTCCAGCGTCTCCCGGCGCAAGGCCATAGTCCCGCCCCAGCACAAATTGGTGGCGAAAGGAATGCGCGGGAGAGTGACGATCGAAGTATTGGCGGCAGCAACCACCGCCGAACTTAGGTTTGTGTTGGTCGGGATCATCCAGCGATAGCCGGTGACCGCCTCGTGCCGGGCGTCGATGAGAGCGGAGACGAGGCGGCTCACCCAGAGCGGATGCGGCAAAGTATCGGCATCGGTGAAGATGACGATCTCGTCACGCGGATCGAGCTTCTCCAGGGCGGCAAGGAGATTGGCGACCTTCTGCCCGCCGTCCATGACATTTCCGGCCACGGTAAGCGTGATGTCCCGTGGGGCGTCTTGCGCGACCTGCGTAATCAGCGCGAAGGCGGGGTCCTCTCGCGACTCGACCGCGGCGATGATCCGGAAATCGCCATAGGCCTGGGCCAGCAATTTCTTGAAAAAGGCGCGCGTCTCCGGCGACACGCCCTTCACCGCGACGATCACCGCGACGGGAGGCCGGTGGTCGGAAATTTCCCGGCGTGGCAGGCCCCAGCCATAGCGCCAGGCCGAAATCGTGCTGAACACGACGATTACCGCCCAGGGCAGCAGCAAAAGAGCACAAGCGGATGGTAGATCAGGGATGATGCGTGGGCCTCGTTGAATTGAGCCGAAGCATAATGGTTCACGGTCTGAAATGCGGCAAATCAATGAAAATCAGCCGGACTTGCCACTCGGTTAAAACGCAAACCCGCCGACATAAGCTTGATAGCGAAAAATCGCTTGGACTGCAAAGGCGAGGCATGAGACAAAGGCGCCCCGCGAGCCGGCGCCGCGCTTGCCCCTCTAAAGCCCTGTGATCCCCACCCTATGGACATTCCACTTTGCCCCGTGACCGGCGAACCTGCCTCGCGGCATGTTCAATGGATCAGCACGCGCCTCCTCACCGATCTGTGGCGGATCGAATTCGGGGTCGATGTGCGGCCGAGCTTTGGGACGATCGACCGGCTTGGGCTGTGGGAGTCACCCTGCGGGCTCTACTTCGTCGATCCCCCGCGCGAAGGCACGTCCGAATTCTACGAGCGCTTTTATGCCCGCATGGGCGCGTGGGGGCTCTTTCCAGGCGATCCAAGGCGGGTGGAATATGAGCTTGCCGCGAAAAAAGTCGCGGCCGGGGCCAAGGTCCTCGATGTCGGCTGCGGCGCGGCGCATTTTCGGCGCTATCTGGCCCATGCCCAATATACCGGGCTCGATCCGAATTTCGCCTCAAAGACCCCGGACGCCGATGTGCGTGGCGAGACGCTCGAAGACCATGTGTCGCGCCATGCAGGCAGCTATGATGCGGTTTGCGCCTTTCAGGTTCTGGAACATTTGAGCAATCCGGCAGCATTTTTCATGCAGATGGTGCAGGCGGCAAAGCCCGGCGGCCTCATCATCATTGGCGTGCCGCTCATTCCTTCGGCGATCACGCGCATCCCCAATTTTCTCGTCAATGCGCCGCCGCATCATCTGACGTGGTGGACAGAGCCGGCGCTTGCCGCGCTCGCGGCCCGGGCTGGAGCGCAGGTAGAGAGCATAGAGGAATTTGCCTGGAGCCGTGCCGACGCGCCAATCTACTGGATTGATCGCTGTTCCCTCATCAAGTGCAAGGATGCGCATTTTCGCGGTGCCTGGTCGTGGCACGCGGCGGCGGCGCTCGGAATGTTCGCGGGTCTTGCCCTCAATGCCATCCTCCCGGTCCCGAAAAAGCGGGGCGCGGGGCTCTTGCTCATGGCCAAGTCTCATGGCCAAGCGCGCAGCGGCTCCAATTGCCAGCTCTGAAGCCCCGGCTGCCAGGGCCTAACCCGTCTCACTGGCGCATAGGCATAGGAACCATAGCTGCCATAGTAGCTCCCGTAGTTTCCATAGCTGCCATAGTTTCCATAAGCTCTGGTCGAACGCGCGACTATGACCGAACGGTGCGTGCGAAGGGCGCTGGCATAATGCCTCGTTTGCGGCGGCGTGCCGGAAATGCTGATCCTCGCGCCTTCCTGTTGCACCATCTCATAGAGGGTTGCGGCATGGCCGGGGGAAAGCCTGATGCAGCCATGCGAGGCCGGGCGGCCGAGCGACCCGGTGGCATAGCTGCCGTGGATCGCATAGCCGCCGGCAAAGAAGATGGAATGCGGCATCGGGGTCATATCGTATTTGCGGGAATAATGCATGAGCTGAAGACTGGTTGGCCGGTAACTTCCGCGCGGCGTGACATATCCCGAGCGGGCGGTGGATACCGGCCAGTCATAAGAGCCATCGCTGGATGAAACATGCATGGTCTGGGTGGAAAGATCGATATGGATTGAAACCGTTGCTTGAGCTTCGTTCGCGAAGACAAGCAGGCCCAAGGAGAGAGCGCAAATTCCAGCATCAAAACGCATGTTTCGGCTCCCGAATAAGATAAAACAAAGGGTTACATTTTCATTCCACTTCATCTCGATTGGCACAGGTACTATTGAACGCGGCCGAGGACTTGGAGTTGCATGGACGCCATGACGCTGCGCCGCCGCCATCTGCGCAGCCGCAATTGCGCCCATGGCTGACCTTTCGTAAACATTTCGATGCAAGGCTTTGCCCAAAGGAAAGAGCATGGGAGACCAGCGGTGCCGTATCGTTTTGCTTTGATCCTGATCCTGCTCGGATTGGCGGGCGCGGCACAT
>DASQCU010000168.1:0-3440 GCA_035634575.1 Beijerinckia sp. | reverse complement strand
CTTCGATCTTTCCGGCCTCGCTCTTCAATTTGGCGATTTCCTTGGCAAGCCGCGTCTTTTCGGCTTCGAAATCGATGATTCCTTCGAGCGGCAAGGCGGCGATCGTTCCCCGCACAACGATCTGTACCGCATGCGGCGGTGCCTCTGGCGCGAAAGTGAGATCGGATAGCCGCGCGAGCCGCTTGATCGTCTCGTCCCAATCTTTCGCGCGCGCCTCAATCTCCCTGCTCGTGCCGACAAGCGCAAGCGGGATCAGCGCCGCGGCCGGCACGTTCATTTCCGAACGCACGGAGCGCACTTCCGAGACGAGTTCGACCACCCAGCCGATTTCCGCCTCGGCGTCCTCATTCTCGCAGCCTTCGAGCCTTGGCCATTCGGCGAGCGCCAAAAGGCTCTCGCGGGCCGGTCCTTCAGCGCCCTTGATCGCCCAAAGCTCCTCGGTGATGAAGGGCATGAAGGGATGCAGAAGCCTGACGATGACATCGAGCACGAAGGCCGTTGCCGCACGGGTCTCATCCTTCGCCGGACCATCTGCCCCCTGCAAAAGCGGCTTGGCAAGTTCCAGATACCAATCGCAGAAAATGTTCCAGACGAAGCGATAGGCGGCATTCGCGGCATCATTGAAACGATAGCCCTCGATCGCGCCCGTAACCTCCGCGACCGCCTTGGCCGCCTCGCTGACGATCCATCGATTGAGAGTGATCGTCGCCTGGCCCGGGTCGAAGGCCGTTTCACGGGTACAGCCATTCATTTCCGCGAAACGCGCGGCATTCCAGAGTTTCGTCGCGAAATTGCGATAGCCTTCAACCCTTTGCGTCGAAAGCTTGATGTCGCGCCCCTGTGCGGCCATCGCGGCCAAGGTAAAGCGCAGCGAATCCGCGCCATATTGCTCGACAAGGTTCAAGGGGTCGATGACATTGCCCTTGGACTTCGACATTTTCGCGCCCTTCTCGTCGCGGACGAGCGCGTGAATATAGACGTCGGCAAAGGGGACCTCGCCCATGAAATGCAGGCCCATCATCATCATCCGGGCAACCCAGAAGAAAATAATGTCGAAGCCGGTGACGAGCACGCTCGTCGGATAATGCCGCTTCAGTTCGGGCGTCTCATCCGGCCAGCCAAGCGTGGAAAAGGGCCAAAGCGCGGAGGAAAACCAGGTGTCGAGAACGTCCTCGTCGCGGATGAGACTTGTTGCCTTGCCATAATGGATCGTAGCGGCAATTTCTGCTTGTTCTTCAGATGGTTCCACGAAGATCTTGCCATCCGGTCCGTACCAGGCCGGGATCTGGTGGCCCCACCAGAGCTGACGCGAAATGCACCAGGGCTCGATATTTTCGAGCCAGTCGAAATAGGTTTTCTCCCAGTTTTTCGGGATGAACTTCGTCTTGCCTTCACGGACTGCCGCTAAGGCCGGCGCGGCAAGGGTTTTGGCATCGACATACCATTGATCGGTCAAATAGGGCTCGATCACCGTGCCAGACCGGTCGCCATGCGGCACCATATGCGGATTCGGCTCGACTTTTTCGAGGAGACCCCGTTCCTCCATCATATCGATGATGCGGGTACGCGCCTTTTCGCGCGGCAGGCCGTGCAGGTGATCGAGCACGAGGCCCGCATCTATTGAAGCGTCCAGACCAAGGAGGAAGGCGTCGTTTTCTTGAAGCGATAGATTAGCTTCAGCATCGAATATATTGATAAGAGGAAGATTATGCCTCTTGCCAACCTCGAAATCGTTGAAGTCATGCGCCGGTGTGATCTTGACCGCACCGGTGCCTTTTTCCGGATCGGAATAAGTGTCGGCGACAATCGGAATCAGCCGCCCCACAAGCGGCAGGCGCACCTTCCTGCCATGCAGATGGAGGTAGCGCTCATCGGTTGGATGAACGGCCACGCCCGAATCGCCAAGCATGGTTTCGGGCCGTGTCGTGGCGACGGTGATGAACTCTCCCGTATTCACGCCATTATCATCGACGACCGGATATTTGAAATGCCACAAATGGCCCTTCGTCTCCACCTGGACGACTTCGAGATCGGAGATCGCGGTCAGAAGCTTCGGGTCCCAATTGACGAGCCGTTTGTCCTTGTAGATCAACCCTTCCTTGTAGAGTTGGACGAAAACCTTGACGACAGCGCGTGAAAGCCCCTCATCCATGGTGAAACGTTCGCGCGACCAGTCGCAGGAGGCGCCGAGACGTTTCAGCTGGTTGATGATGGCCCCGCCCGATTCGGCCTTCCAGGACCAGACTTTTTCAAGGAATTTCTCGCGGCCAAGGTCGCGCCGGCCGGGTTCCTGACGCTCCATCAATTGCCGTTCGACAACCATTTGCGTGGCTATGCCCGCATGGTCGGTGCCCGGCTGCCACAAAACGTCCTTGCCGCGCATCCGCTCGAAACGGCAAAGAATGTCCTGCAATGTATTGTTGAGCGCATGGCCCATATGCAGATTGCCGGTGACATTCGGCGGCGGAATGACGATCGTGAACGTGGGAGCCCCTGCCCGTTCAGGACGTCCAGCCCGAAAAGCGCCCTCGGCTTCCCAGGCCGCCGAAATCCGGCCTTCGACCGATTGGGGATCGAAAGTCTTTTCCATCATCAGCTTAATTATCCGCGTTTCATTCGCAGGCCAGCGGCGCACGATCTCGTAAGGGCTTTGGCCTTAAAAAGCGGAGCCCTCGAAGGTTGTCAACGCGCGGGACAAGATTCGTCGCAGGATCGGCTCACAGACGACAAAAATTCTCTACCTTGGCTCTCGCCTGCTCCGCTCAAAGGCACTGCGCGTGATCGCGGCCTGATCTATTCGCCGCGCGAAACCCGCTCGATCTCGGCCCGGACGAGGCCTTCGACCATGCCGGGCAGATTTTCGTCGAGCCAAGTCTTGAGCATCGGCCTCAGCATGTCATAGGTGAGCGCGACAATTGCGTCCGAATTCTGAACAAACCGGCTCGCGAACAGCGTCTTGAAGGCCGTGGTCACGGTTGCATTGGTCTCGGCCGAAACAAGACGTGCTCCGGACGTCAACGGCTCGCCAGTGGCATCCTGTGTGTCGCGACGTTCATCGATCACATGGACCGGGCTGTGATGGTCCTCCACGGAATTGATCTCCCCATCGGCTTCCACACGGACAGAAACCGGCAGCGGGTGCAAGGCCTCCGCGCGCAAGACACCCTGGCTTGAGAGGCCCTGGTCGTCGGCAATGATCCGCCGGATCGACGCGAGAATCTCTTCCATCGAAGGCTCATGCGCCTTTTGTTCCGCCGGTCGGCTGTCTCTTGCTATGGGATTGACTACGCTCATGGCCTCTACGCTTTCAAACGGGATACGCCAAGCGTATCACAAGACACGCAAAGGGAGTCGCGCGCCGCTCGCATTGATCACCCCTTGCCAAAAGTCAAATTAGTCCCTGCTTCCATTTGCTGGCAAGGTGAACAATTGGAATCATC
>DASQCU010000167.1:0-5071 GCA_035634575.1 Beijerinckia sp. | reverse complement strand
CCTATCTCGCGCCAGTGACGGGCCGCGGCTTCTCGTCGCCAATCATGTGTCGTGGATCGACATTCTCGTGCTGTGTAGCATCGAACCGATCTCGTTTCTCGCCAAGCAGGAAATCGCGAGCTGGCCAGTCGTTTCTTCCTTCGCGAAACTGCAGCAAACCGTCTTCATCGATCGCAAACGGCGGCGGGCGATACCCGGCGCCAATGCGGCAATGGCCCAAAGAATGTTGCAAGGACGCAGCGTGCTCTTGTTTCCCGAAGGAACGACCGGCGACGGCAAGGCACTTCTCAAGTTTCACAGTTCGCATTTTGCCGCCGCGCGCGATCTCCTCGCCGATACTGAGGAAGTCGAGACCGTCTTGGTGCAGCCGATCGCGATCCGCTATTCCTCACCTTCGGCCGCCTGGACCGGCAATGCCTTGCTCCTGCCGCACATCTGGGCGATCCTTAAAGGCGCGCCCATGCGATGCGATGTCGCCTTTGGCGCACCGCTTCCTTATGCCCGGCAAACCAATCGCAAGATCATTGCGCAAGAGGCCAAAGCCGCAATCGTGGATATGCTGGTGGCGCTCGCTCCGGCAGGTGAGGCCGTAAACCCGTTGGAGCTGGAGGCAGCAACGCAGCCGATTCTTCCCTGGGCAAAAAGCGCCTGACGCCTTCTTTCATCGGACAGGCAAACCCCGTTTCACTTCGTGCCATACATCCGGTCACCGGCATCGCCGAGACCCGGCACGATGTAACCATGATCGTTCAGCCGCTCGTCGATGGCCGCGGTCCAGATCGCAACATCTGGATGTTCCCCACGCAATTTCGTGAGGCCATCAGGCGCCGCGAGAAGACAGACGAAGCGAATCTCCTTGGCGCCGCGTTTCTTCAAGCCAGCTATGGCGGCACTCGCCGAATTGCCGGTGGCGAGCATCGGGTCCATCAGGATGACAAGACGTTCGGCCAGATCCTGCGGCACCTTGAAATAATATTCAATGGCTTGCAGCGTTTTGGGATCGCGATAGAAGCCAATATGGGCGACGCGCGCGGAAGGCACGAGTTCGAGCATACCGTCAAGGAAACCGGTGCCAGCGCGCAGAATCGGCGCGAAGATCAGCTTCTTGCCTTCGATCACCGGCGCGTTCATCCTTGCAAGCGGCGTCTCGATTTCTATCGAAGCAAGAGGCAGATCGCGGGTCACCTCGTAACAGAGAAGCATCCCGATCTCGTTCAATAATTGCCGGAAGTCCTTGGTCGATTGGTTGATGTCGCGCATCAAGGTGAGCTTATGCTGCACCAAGGGATGGGTCACGACATTGACGCCAATTTTGTCCTGTCCCGCCATAAATGCCCCCTCCAGCCGGAATTTTGTCCCTTCAAATCCAGCTCTTGCCTTGGACCGTCACCGGCACGCGCAAATGGCGTGCGAGGCTCGCGCCCATATCGGCGAAGGTTTCGCGCCGTCCGATGGGGCCGCCCCGGACATTCGGTCCAAAACTCAGGATCGGCACATGTTCGCGCGTGTGGTCCGTGCCGCTCCAGGTCGGATCATTGCCGTGGTCCGAGGTAATGAGTGCAAGATCGCCCGGCCGCATCGCGGCGATGAGCTGCGGCAGACGCGCGTCGAAACGCTCCAGGCAATGCGCATAGCCGGGTACGTCGCGCCTATGGCCATAATCCGTGTCGAAATCGAGAAAATTGGTGAAAATCAACCCGCCATCGGGCAGGCTATGCAGGGCATCCAGCGTCGCATCGAAATGCGCGTCATTGCCGTCGCCCTTGATCTCATGGCCGGTGAAGCGATGCCCGAAAATATCGCCGATTTTGCCGATCGAGACCACGGTGCGTTCGGCTCCGGCAAGC
Organism: Beijerinckia sp.; assembly: GCA_035634575.1. Taxonomy (GTDB): domain Bacteria; phylum Pseudomonadota; class Alphaproteobacteria; order Rhizobiales; family Beijerinckiaceae; genus Beijerinckia. Next base: position 3,224 of record DASQCU010000167.1, on the reverse strand, counting down.
CGTTCGAGCAGATTGCCGGGCGGCGGCGGAATCGCAAAATCCTTGCGGTTCGGCGTGCGGGTAAATCCTTTGTCCGCATTGCCGACGAAAGGCCGCGCGATAATTCTTCCGATATTGAGAGGATCGCACAAGCGCCGCGCGATGCGGCAAAGATCGTAAAGGCGTTCGAGTCCGAAACTTTGTTCATGCGCGGCGATCTGAAAGACTGAATCCGCCGATGTGTAGCAAATGGGTTTGCCCGTCTCGACATGCTCGGCGCCCAGCCTGTCGATGATCGCTATCCCCGGCGCGGGACAATTGCCAAGAATTCCCGGCAAGCCGCCTTCCGCGATCAAGGCATCCGTCAATTTGGCGGGAAAGCAAGGCTCCCGCTTGGGAAAAAGGCCCCAGGGCGCGAGCGTCCCGCTGCCCGCAATTTCCCAATGGCCCGAGGGCGTATCCTTCCCTTGCGTGCGTTCGACACCATAGCCCCACGTGCCAAGAGGCTTCCCCGGGGCTGAAAGACCCGGCGGCAAGGTGCCTGTCGAGGCCTCGGCAACAAGGCCGAGCCCGAGGGCGTCGAGATTTGGCACTTGCAGGAACCCGCTGCGCAGGCCAGCGCGCTCACCCCGGCCCGTGGCGCAGGCCAAGGCCAGATGGCCAAGCGTGTCGGCGCCAGCATCGCCATAAAGCACGGCATCTTCGGCACCGCCGCAGCCGAGCGAATCGAGGACGAGGATGATAGCGCGTGGCATGGCTCATTCAGGCCTATTGATCGAGCGCCGCCGCCGCCTCGACCTTGATATCGAAGGCGGCAGCAAAAAGCGCGCGGGTGTAATCGCTTCTGGGTTCTTTAAGAATGTTGCGGGCAGGACCTGCTTCGACAACCTTGCCCTGTCGCATCACGATGATTTCGCTCGCCAGTGCCCGGACCACTTTAAGATCATGGCTGATAAAGAGATAGGCGAGGCCGCGCCGCTTCTGAAGATCGCGCAAAAGATCGACAATTTGAGCCTGCACCGACATGTCGAGCGCCGAGGTCGGCTCGTCGAGCACGATGAATTTCGGTTCGAGGACCATGGCGCGGGCAATGGCGATGCGCTGTCTCTGGCCGCCGGAAAATTCATGCGGGTAGCGATCGAGTGCTGCCGGGTCGAGACCGGTGTCGGCCAGCGCGCGCGCGACAATCTCGCGCCGCTCGGCGACCGGCAAGGCTCTGTTCTGGACGCCGAGGCCCTCGGCGACAATATCGCCAACCGAAAGACGCGGCGACAGCGACCCATAGGGGTCCTGGAAAACGATTTGCATGTCGCGGCGATACGGCCGCATCGCAGCGGACTGCAACCCATCGATTCTCTGCCCAAGAAACGCAATATTGCCTTGCGACCGAATGAGCCGCAGCAAGGCAAGGCCAAGCGTTGTCTTGCCGGAGCCCGATTCGCCTACAACGCCGACGGTCTGGCCTTCGCGCACGGTGAGGCTCACGCCATCCACTGCTTTCACATGACCGACAGTCTTGCGCAGAAAGCCCCGCTTGATCGGAAACCAGACGCGAATATCATCCGCCTCGACGATCGTGGGCGCGGAAAGATCGGTGGCGGGCGGCGAGCCTTTCGGTTCGGCGGCGATAAGCGCCTTTGTATAGGGGTGTTGCGGCGCCGCGAAAATCTCTCCCACTTTATTGGCTTCGACGATCCTGCCCTTTTGCATGACCGCCACGTCATCGGCGATTTTTCGTACAATGCCGAGATCATGCGTGATGAAGAGCATGGCCATGCCGTGGCGCTTTTGCAGCGTCTTCAGAAGCTCCAGAATCTGCGCCTGAACCGTAACGTCGAGCGCGGTCGTCGGTTCATCGGCAATGAAAAGATCCGGCCTGTTGGCAAGGGCCATGGCGATCATCACGCGCTGGCGCTGACCGCCGGAGAGCTGGTGCGGATAGGCCGAAAGCCGCTCCTCGGGGTTCGGGATGCCGACCTCCTCAAGAAGCTCGATGACGCGCGCGCGGATCTTGGCGGCCCCACGGCACAACCCATGCAGTTCGAGAATTTCGCCGATTTGCCGCTCGATTGAATGCAGCGGATTGAGCGAGGTCATCGGCTCCTGAAAGACCATTGTGATCGCATCGCCGCGAATGGCCCGTAGTTGCTCTTCGCTGCAGGTCAAGAGGTCTTCACCCTTGAACAGCACCTGGCCTTGCGGCGCGACACCCTGGGCGAGCAGCCGGACAATGGAAAGCGCGGTGACCGATTTGCCGGACCCCGATTCACCGACGAGCGCAAGCGTGCGTCCGGGCTCAAGGCTGAAGGAGACGCCATCGACCGCAAGCGTTTTGGCGTCGCCCTGCGTGAAGGTAACGGAAAGATCGCGGACGGTGAGAAGGGGCTGATCAGACACGAAGGGCATCCAGGATGACTAACGGCCCGTCTTCCTCGGGTCGAAGGCGTCGCGCACCGCCTCGCCGATGAAGACCAGAAGCGAGAGCATGGCCGCAATGACAGCAAAACCTGTAAGACCAAGCCAGGGCGCCTGAAGGTTCGACTTGCCTTGCAGCAAGAGCTCTCCCAGCGAGGGCGAGCCGGGCGGCAGGCCGAATCCTAGAAAATCGAGCGCGGTCAAGGTCGTGATCGAGCCATTGAGCACGAAAGGCAGGAAAGTCAGGGTCGCAACCATCGCGTTTGGCAGAACATGCTTGAAAATGATCCTGGCATTGGTGAGCCCAAGCGCGCGCGCCGCGTTCACATATTCGAAATTGCGCGTGCGCAAGAATTCCGCGCGCACGACAGGCACGAGCGAGACCCAGGAAAACAGCAAGAGAATGCCAAGCAGAACGAAGAAACTCGGCGTGATGATCGAGGAGATGATGATCAGGAGATAAAGATGCGGCAAGGATGACCAGATCTCGATGACACGCTGCGAGATGAGATCGGTCCAACCGCCGAAATAGCCTTGCACTGCGCCGGCGGTGATGCCGATCGCGGAAGAAATCCCGGCCAGCGCAAGACCGAACAGGATCGAGAGGCGGAACCCGTAGATGAGGCGGGCGAGGACATCGCGGCCCTGGTCGTCGGTGCCAAGCCAGTTCCATTCGATGGCGTCGCAACCTTTGTCCTGATTATGGCCGCCGAAACGTTTCGCGGCGCTCTCGCATTGGGCCTTGCTCAGCATCCAGGTCGGTGGCGAAGGTGCGGGCGTTGGCAATTGCCGATTGATCGTCTGATAGGAATAGCGGATCGGCGGCCAGA